>CAIQJW010000316.1 GCA_903872255.1 uncultured delta proteobacterium
ATCGCCGGCGTTTTTGACCTGCCTCGCAACGACAACGGACCGCTGCCGCCGGGCATTTCAACCCGTTTTAACGATTGGAGGGGTATCGACAACGACCTCAAGGCCCTTGATAAAATTGGCGCCCGTGTGATCACTCTCAGGGATGCCGACTATCCGCCGCTCCTGAAACATATACCGGATGCCCCGATCGTGCTCTATGCCGTGGGGCGCTTCAAGACGGGACAGGACACGATCGCTATTGTCGGTTCCCGCAAGGCGTCTCGCGAAGGCATGGCCATTTCAGGGAAGATCAGCGAAACGGTCTCATTCGCCGGCATCACCGTTGTAAGCGGCCTTGCGCGCGGCATCGACACGGCGGCACATTCCTCGGCATTGCAGGGTAAAGGGAAGACCGTAGCAGTCCTTGGATGCGGGATAGATTTCTGCTATCCTGCAGAGAACAGGACTTTATTCGAAAAAATAGCAGGGGAAGGGCTGATAGTGACAGAATATGCCCCCGGCCAGGGGCCCATGCCCCATCATTTTCCCGAACGCAACCGCATCATAGCAGGAATTTCCCGCGGCGTTCTCATTGTTGAGGCGGCCGCCAGGAGCGGCTCATTGATCACCGCGCGGCTGGCGCTCGAATACGGCAGGGAAGTGATGGCAATGCCCGGAAGCGTGCTCAAGACCGAACATGCCGGTTCCAACAGGCTTATCAAGGACGGGGCACGCCTCGTCGATTCCGTGGAAGATATCCTGACGGGGTGCTTTCCGCACATAAGAAACGTTGCCGAAAAACCCGTTGAACTGGACAGCAGCGAAAACAAAGTATATTCTCTGATAGGATTTGAAAAAATACATGCAGATGATGTAATAGAAAGAAGTGGTATGGATACAAAGGATGTCATGGCCGCTCTTACGCGTCTGGCCATGAGAGATATTATAGCGGAAGCACCGGGAGGCTTCTTCATTCGTAAATAGGAAATTTGCCCTGGCTTAAAGCTAAGGTTCCCGACAAAGAGGAGAATTCATGGGAAAATCACTGCTTATCGTCGAATCCCCGACAAAAATAAAAACCCTTTCCAAGTATCTCGGCAAGGATTTTATTATAAAGGCAACATACGGCCATATTAAAGACCTTCCGAAAAGCAAACTGGGCGTGGATGTAGACGAAGGGTTCAAACCCCATTTTCATATCCTGAAAGGAAAATCTAAAGTAGTCGACGAAATAAGGAAAGCAGGCAAGGACGCGGACAGGATCCTGATAGGTTCTGACCCCGACCGCGAGGGAGAGGCGATTGCCTTTCACGTGGCGGAGATCATCGGCAAGGAGGACCGCATCGAGCGCGTTCTTTTTCACGAGATAACAAAAAAGGGTGTCCTCGATGCAATGAACGCCCCCCTCAAGCTCGACATCGCGAAATACAACGCGCAAAAGGCGCGCCGCATACTTGACCGTCTCGTCGGATATAAGATAAGCCCCCTTTTATGGGAACGGGTAAGTTATGGCCTGTCTGCGGGACGGGTGCAATCGGTTGCGCTGAGGCTCGTGTGTGACCGCGAAACCGAGATCGAGAA
>CAIQJW010000317.1 GCA_903872255.1 uncultured delta proteobacterium
CGATAGCCGGGCCCGCCGGTGCCTGTGCCTGACGGACAGCCGCCCTGGATAACGAACTCGGGGATAACCCGGTGGAAGGTCAGATTATCGTAGAAACCCCTTTTCGATAGATTAACGAAACTCAACACGGTCAAAGGCGCCTGATCGGGAAACAGGCGAAGATCAATGTCACCTTTATTTGTATGTATCGTGGCAGTTAATTCCGGATAGGTTGTACTCATTTTTTTTCTTTCGCTCCCTTCTTTTGCGGTAGTAGTGAGGCTGTATCCAGCCAGAAAAAAGACTGTCAGTACGATCAAAAGCACTTTCTTCGTCATAGATCCAATCCTTTTTTGAAAACCATTATAACGGATTTTGTCCCGATTTGCATAAATTTTGTCCTGAATAGATCCGGCAGGTCGAAAAAGGCCTGCCGGATGCTTTATCGCAATTTCAGATTACGGTTTCTTGGGAGGGGTTTTCTTTACAGCCGGTTTTGCGTCTTTCTTTGCCGACGCCGCGGCGGCGGCCTTTTTCTTTGCAAGCTGATCTTCAAGGGCCTGGTTCTTTGCCTTGATGGAATCCAGTTCGCTTTTAGCGTTGTTTAATTCAGTACGGATCTTATTGTTCTCTTTTGTCATGTCCTGGAGCTTTGCTTCCGTGGAAACCAGCTGGGCTTTCGCTTTCTTCAGAATCTCAACTTCCTGTTCGAGCGTATTGGCTTTAACCATATAGAGTACTGCCACTACGGCAAAAATAAGGGCTATAAGACCGAGCGCCGCGGGAAGTATGGGAAAAGCTTTTCTTGCAGGTTTGGCCGGGTTTTCCTGAGCTTCTTCCGGATCTTCCATTTTGGGGAATTCTTCATCCTTGTTTATCTGATTTCCATTTTCGTCGAAGACGGGCATTTCACGCACCCTCCGTGTTAAAGATTTTCTTGAACCTTACCATAGAAGGTTATGAAAAACCAGAAAAAATAGAGACAGAATCTGGCTGTTTTCTTAACTTTTTTCGTTTCCTGCCGACAATTGATGCATAAGGAGGATGTCGTGAGGGTCGAAAAGCTTAAAGAGATAATCAAGGCGCTTATGAGCAGCCGCTTTTATTTTGATCTCAGCATCCGGGAACGGTACGACCTGGTCCTCCATGTCCTCAATATAATGGATGCCCCCACCAGGTAACAGGATGCTAGTTTCGCTTTCCCGTCCCGCCCGCCTATACCCCTGCCTTTTCCCGGACCATCGCCCGTGATCCGCAACCTGTTACCCATCACCTTAAGTTTCAAATCTTGACAATGGAGCCCGAAAAACGTTATTTTCAAGGGAGTCAATGGACCGGACCCTCCTGCTTAACATAACGTTCGAACCTATCAGTGTTTTATCCTGGAAGAAAGCAATTACATTGGTATATCTCGGAAAGGTTGAAGTGCTTAAAGAGTATGATCGCGAGATACGCGGAGTCTCAATATCGATACGGCAACCGGCGGTTATACGGCTCCTTACCTTTGTCAGGAGCAACCATGCCAAGGTAAAATATTCCCGGCGCAACGTATTTCTTCGTGATGACCATACCTGCCAGTATTGCGGCCAGAAACTCGATGCGAAACACCTGACATGCGATCACCTTGTTCCGCGATCACGCGGGGGAGTTACCGAATGGACCAATATTGTCACCTCCTGTATCGGCTGCAACCTCAAAAAAGGCGACAAGATGCCCGATGAGGTAAAGATGCATCCGAAAAAGCGGCCCTCGCGCCCCAACGGTTTTTATCTTTTTATGCTTAATATTGGCGTTAAAGCGCCGCCCGAGAACTGGCGGGACTACATGTTCATGAGGAATTGACTATGGATAGAGTTTGGGCACCCTGGAGAATGGAATATATCTCATCCACCAAAACACCGGGCGAAAAGAAGTGTTTTCTCTGCCTTGACGGCACTTCCGATGATGAATCCCTCGTCCTTGGAAGACTTGGAAAGGCGTTTGTCATAATGAACCGTTTTCCGTACACGAACGGTCATGTCATGGTCGTGCCGGTCCGTCACACAGGTCTCATGGAGGGCTTAAGCGACGAAGAATCTCTCGATATGATGCGCCTTGTGAAGATCATGGTTTCTGTATATAAGGAAGAGTTCAGCGCCGAAGGCGTAAATGTCGGGATAAATTTAGGACGCGCCGCCGGGGCGGGCCTTGAAGAACATCTGCATATTCACATGGTACCGCGCTGGTTCGGGGATACCAATTTCATGTCCGTGACCGGTGAGACACGGGTTATCTCGGAACATCTCATGACATCATACGAGAGACTGAAGAGAAAGTTGCGTGAAAAGGTTCTTTGATCCTTCACGGGCCATTCTCGAACCCCGGTCTCTCGTCAGGGCATTTACCAGGAATGAGGAGCACGAACTCGCGTTGCCCGAACGGGCGATAATTACGTTCAGTAATGGTGACCTCAAGCGTCTGACCGAAAAAGCGCAGGCATCGGCCATTGCGGCATGGCAGCCGTTCCGCACGATATATCTTCTTGCACCATCAACAGTGGCGGTGAATTCATTTTTCGGCGGTCCCAATGTGGCCGCGCTTGTGGAAGAGATGTCCTCTTTCGGTGTCAGGGAGTTTATCCTCTGGGGTTATTGCGGGGGCATATCCGGATCATCCGGGATAGGCAGCCTTTATATTGCCGGCAGGGCGCTTCGGGAAGACGGCATATCCTACCATTACCTGGAAGACGACCATGAGTTCGTGTCATCCGAATGGGCGAAGGAATGGTCCGCCGGTGCCGGACATGAAGACTTCCAGTGTGTCGATGTTTGGAGCACGGACGCGATCTATCGGGAAACTCACCGGAAAATAATTGAATACGCTAAGCGGGGCATAGCAGCAGTTGAAATGGAAACGGCCTCGCTCTACGCCGTATGCCAGGCAAAGGGGCTCAAAGCCGCGGCTTTTCTCGTTGTATCGGATCTTATCAACACGGGGACATGGCAACCAGGATTCCATACCCGGCCTTTCAAGGAGGCCGTTAAAACCATGGCCCGTTTCCTGACGGAGAATACCGTCCGATAGCTGAATTTTTTTCCCGTCAGGAGGAAAAAAATTCCGTTTAACCACCCGCCGTCATCCCGTCGAAGAGACCGTGTCACAATCCCCACAACGCCGTCATCC
>CAIQJW010000318.1 GCA_903872255.1 uncultured delta proteobacterium
AAAAGGATGGGGTGGAAACCCCATCCATTTATTTGTCTTTTTCCCGTTTTGCTTATTCTAAGCCTTTTACCAATAATTCTGAAAGGTCGAGCACTTTCATCGTTTCGCTCTTTTCTTTATCCTTGATCGCGTCTTCCATCATGATGAGGCAGTATGGGCACGCCGTTACGACGGTATTAGCCTGAATGTCGATGGCCTCGTCGATCCTTACATGGTTGATGCGTTTGTGGTGCTCTTCCATCCACATCCCGCCGCCGCCGCCGCCGCAGCAGAAACTCCGGTCGTGGTTCCTGTCCATTTCCTCGTAGGTTCCCTTTGTTGCCTTTTTAACGAGACTTCTGGGCTCATCGAATATGCCGTTGGCCCTGCCGAGATAGCACGGGTCGTGGAAGGTGACTTTTCCCTCGATAGCCGGGTTGATCTTGAGCTTGCCTTCGGCCATAAGCTTGTAGATGAACTCTGACTGATGGTAGACCTCAAAATTGCCGCCCAGCTGCGCATATTCTTTTTTGAGCGTTGTATAGCAGTGCGGGCAGGTCGTTATGATCTTCTTGATGCCTAGTTCGTTCAGCATCTCCACGTTGCCCTGGGCTGTCCCGAGATACTGCTCTTCATTTCCGCAGCGCCGTGACGGGTCACCGCAGCATGTTTCGTCCGTGCCGAGGATACCGAAATTGACGCCTGCCTGATTCAGTATCGTGGCGAAAGACCTTGCCACTTTCCTGTTCCTGTCATCAAGCGATGCGACGCATCCGACCCAGTACAGGTAATCGACTTCCTGCTCGGCGGCGTTCCTGATATCGAGCCCTTCCGTCCATCCCAATCTTTCTTTCTTACCCATTCCATACGGGTTTGAATTCTTCGTGATGTTCTTGAAGAGGAGCTTCGTATCCGCCGTCGTCTTGCTGAGCGTCAGGGTGAGGTAACGCCTCATTTCTATATTTTTGTCAACTGTCGGTACTGAAACCGGGCAGTTGACCTGGCAGGCAAGGCACATGGTGCATGACCAGAGCGTCTGTTCCTCGATGACGGTGTCGATCATGCCGTCCTCGTTCTTTGCGCCGCCGGCGGCCACCCGTTCCCACTCGCCTTTCAGGTCCTGGATGAACTTCTTCGGCGAAAGAGGCTTTTCGGTGTTGTATGCCGGGCAGAGGTCCTGGCAGCGGCCGCACCGCGTACATGCATCGAGGTCAAACATCTGTCTCCAGGTGAAGCCGTCGATCTGGTTGATGCCGAACTCTTCGGCGTTCTCAAAATCTTCGATAGGCTGCAGAGCTCCCCGTGTTCCTTCCGGGACATCCTCGATACCCCTGAACATCATGTTCAAGGATGAGGTGATGAGGTGGAGCATTCTTGAGTAGACGATATATGCGAGGAAACCGAAAGACAGGGCCATATGGACGTACCAGAGGGCCAAATGCGTCGCCTTTATCGATTCGACAGGCATTGAAACAAAAAGATACCCCATGATCCATCCAACGAAGCTCCATTTTTCGTACGCGTATGCCGGGTCGTTCATGAAGACGGCTATCCTTGCGCCTTCGGCGAGGAAGCCGGTCACCAGGATAACAAGTATCCAGGCCAGCACGATGCCGTCGTCCGGTTTCGTGTCGAGCCGGTCCGGTTTCTGGACATAGCGCCTGAAGATCGCCATCAGTATGCCGATGATCGCGGCGAGACCGCCGACCTCAAGCAGGAATGAGAAAAGGATATAGAAGCCGCCCTTTAAGAATTTGACCTTGAACAAAAGGTCGGTAAAGTCAGCCTGGATCGCGACTAGGGCAGTTCCGACCGAAAGGATCAAGAAACCCCAGAAGATGAAGAAATGCATCCAGCCGGGGAAGGCTTCGCGCAGGATCGATTTGTGGAAGATCCCGTTCGCGATGAAATACCCTATACGCTCACTGAGACGCTTGGTGAAGTGTATGGGGGCCGGTTTTCCCATCTTCCACATTGCTATCCGCTTTTTTAAACCTAAGATCAGGACAATTGCGGTAATGATCATGAACGCGTAACTGACGTACTGTCCAGTATGTCCCACGTTCCACATTATTTCTCGTCCGACATCCATAGACTGTGCCTCCTGGGAATTTTTTGTATATTATCATGGTAAAAGGCGTGTAAAATCAACAAAAATGTGATTGATTTCACGAAGCATCTGCTAAGCCGCGTCAAATCATCGGATTACAGTAAGCAAAAACAAACTTCATCGTGTAATTCAGGCGAATTAGGGCGATTTTTCTTGACATAATTGCCTCCCTACTGGTACTTTACACCCTATAACAAGCCAAAGAGGGGTTCTATGAGAAGAAGCTTCGCTTTTTGTACTTTCTGCCTCATCATGATCTTTTTGGTATCACCATTTCTATCGGATGCAGCTCCCAGTAAACACAAGGCAAAACGCGATTCCTCCAAAACGATCTCCAAGAAAAACTCTTCTTCCGCCAAGCAGTCGAAAGTTTCAAAGAAGCATTCCCGGCGTGGAGTGAGAGGCGAACTCAGGGAAGCAAAGGTGGAACCGGTCACCTATGAGAATGACGGCGAATATATTGAATATAAGGTGAAACGAGGCGATACGATCGATAAGATCGCAGCATTGTTCAGCGTCGAAAAAGATGAGCTTATAGAAACAAACGAACTGGCATCAATAAAGAAGCTCGCACCGGGACATACCCTGCTGATCCCCAGGATAATCGAAGACGGCGACGGCGGCGAAGAGATCGTGACGTTCAAAAGCACACCGACGAAACCCTGGAAAAACAACGACGAGAAATATATGCTCGTCAAGGTCGCAAAAAGTTTCATGGGCGCGCCGTATAAGTACGGCGGCAATACCTTGAGGGGCCTCGACTGCTCCGCATACGTCAAGAAGATCTACGAGATCTTCGACGTGCAGTTGCCGAGAAGCGCCCGCCAACAGTATATGGTCGGCACCAAAATAGTCAGAAATGATCTCGCAGTGGGAGACCTTGTATTCTTTAAGACCAGGCGGTATGCCAAATATCCCACCCACGTGGGTATTTTTATCGGCGATGGCAATTTCATCCACGCATCGTCCGGAAAAGGACGGCTGGGCGTAAAGATAGATTCGCTCAATTCCGACTATTATTCCGGGGCCTATATTGGCGGAACCCGCATTAAAAGCAATTCGGACGGTGCAAACCACGGGTCCGGAAATAGTCAGCCCGATAAGTCCAGCAACAATTCCTGAGTTTAGCATCTACCGGTTATATACAAAATAAACACCACATCGTGGACAGTTTATCTGCACCGCCACATCGTGCACTGGATGATTTCCCGGCTACTCGATATCGTCATCCCGGACTTGGAGGCTGTGTCACAATCCCTCACCAATCGTCCGGCGACCTTCCTCCTCTTCGTCATCCCGGCCTCCGAGCCGGGATCCATGTCTTCGTCATCCCGGACTTGATCCGGGATCCATGTCTTTAAGTCTTTGCTTCTTTATTTCAGACCTACGTGAACCCATGGCGTCTACATCATTTAAAGGCCAGTATGGGAAAGAAACAAAACCCTGGATCCCGGGGTCAAGCCCCGGGATGACGGCGGGTGGGGGAGCCTCATCACCGGGATAGGCGAATGAAGGCCAATCCGTTCTTGACAGACCTGATGCATCTATGGTGAAATAGCAACCGACCATGACAAGCAAAAAAGAAAAAGATATTATTCATCAGCCCGATATACTGATGAGGGCCTTTGAATCGGTCTGGATGTATGTCCATGAAAATACCCGGCGGTGCATCTGGGGCCTTGTAGCCCTGTGCATCATAGTAGCAGCCGTCGCATCCTATTTCGTATATTACAACTATCAGGACAAAAAAATACAGTACCAGCTTGCCGGGGGGATACGCGCGATGGATGCGTACAGCCTGACGAAGGCCCAGGCGGATATCGACAAAGCCGAAGGCATCTTTCAGAAGATCGCGGTTGAGACAAACGGGAATCCCCGATATATCTCCAAATTATATCTCGCCAATATCAGCATGGTGCGGGGCAAACGCGATGAAGCGCTGAAAATGTACCAGGATGTTTCCCAAAACTCATCCAACGATGCCCTAACCTACCTCGCCGACAAGACGATCAAGGGCATGGAGAAGAAGTAAGTCGCAACGAGCGCCTGAAACGCCCCCACTCCTCACGAATACAACGCCTTTACCGGTTCATATTTTGTCCCCTCTATCGCCGGATAGATCCCGGCGACGACGCCTATGAGCATGCTGATGAGAAGGGCTAGGGGTGTGTTCATGGATACTACTATCGGGAACCCTCCGATTAGGTCTACCGCTATGGTGATAATGAACCCGGCAATTATCCCGCCGATGCCTCCTATAAGTGCGACGATCACCGATTCCGAGAGAAACTGGATTATGATGTCCCGTTTTTTTGACCCAACCACCCGTCGGACACCAATTTCCATTTTTCTTTCGGATATCGACAAAAGCATTATGGCAAAGATCCCGAGGCCTCCGATGAGAAATGATACGGTCGAGGCAATGATGGTCAGGACCGATACAAGCCGTATACCCTCTTCCTGCGTCCTTAAGATATCTTCCATGGTGAAAATGGAAAAATCATCCTTCTGCTCGGGTTTTGTGTTGTGGATCTTCCGTACGAAACCTTTTAACGCCGCCTTCATGTCCGTTAATGAATACCCGTCCTGAACCTGAACATAAATCCCTTTTATGTAATCAACGTTGCTGTAGCGCCGCATAAAGGCATTGAGAGGCAAATATACCTGCAGGTCCTGGTCCTGTCCGGCAAAATCTGTCCCTTTTTCCTTCATGACACCTACAACTTCTGTGGGAACCCGGAATATGAGTATGTTTTTACCTATCGGATCCTCCGCGGGGAAAAAATTTTCGTATACCTTGAACCCTATTACCGCCTTTTTCTCAGCTTTTTCCTCTTCGGCCCCGGTAAAGAACCTGCCTGCTGCAAGTTCGATACTGCGTATATCGAATATCTTGTTCGGGACCCCGGTGACGGTCACCGTGAGGCTGTTTTCTTTATATCGTGCGGCGTAACTGATATCGAAATACGGAACGACTTCGGAAACACCCGGAAGGGATTCCTTTATCAGTTGCGCATCCCTGAGTTTCAATGTTCTTGATTCAGTAAATTGCCGGGTGCTTCGTCCGGCCGCAAAGACCAGGCCCGCACGGACAATAACGAGGTTTTTCCCGAATTTACCTATTTCCGTTTCTATTTTCTTCTTCATTCCATTGCTTATATTACCAAAAGCAACCAGGCTCATTACCGCAAAGAGTATGCCGAGCAGCGCGAGGGTCATCCTGGCCTTGTGGACTACGAGGTTTTTCAGGGCTATCCTCAGGTAAAATGATATCTTGTCGATCATTCCCGGATAGCCTCGATAGGTTCTATCCGGCTCGCCGTGAGCGCCGGTTTCAATCCGGACAGGATGCCGGTCAGAAAACTGAAAAGAAGTGCGAAGATCACCACTTTAAACGAGAACATCATCGGGATATCAAAAAGTTTTTCGAAGGTGCTCCCGAGAATGACGCTGAGCAGGATACCCGCGACCCCGCCGATAAATGTTATCAGGATCGATTCAAAGAGAAAAGACAGCAGGATGCCCTTTCGTGTCGCGCCATAAGCCCTCCTGATCCCGATGTCCTTTTTGCGCTCCTGGATCGTCAGATAGAAAAGATTCGCCAGGACAAAGCCGCTCACGATAAGGGCAACGATAGCGGCCGTTCCCAGAAAAAGAAGGAGCGAGCCGGATATAACGGTTACGAATGCCAGGATGTCCTTCGAGCTTCTCAGCGTGAAATCATCATCGAGATTCCCTTTAAGGCCATGGCTTTCCCTGAGGGTGGCGCGGATATCTTCTATCGTCCGGTCGAGGTCCCTGTTCGTTCTGAGGCGTACCGCGCTCAAATAACGTTTTTCGTTGACTATTCGCGATGTCACGGTGGTAAGCGGCATTATGACCCTGTCATCCATGTTGTGACCGCCGGCGCTGCCGCCTCTTTCTTCCAGTACGCCGACAACCCGCGTGGGAAGTTTGCCGACGATCATGGTTTTTCCCAGCGGGTCTTCACCTTTAAACAATTCGTCGTAGACTTTGGCGCCTATTACGCAGACCGCCTCGGACTTTTCGTAATCCTCTGCCGTGTAAGGAGTTCCCGTCTGAAACTTCCATGCAAGCGAATCGAAATAATTCGTTGTCGAGCCAACCACCTGTGTTTGCCAATTTCTGTCCTTGTACCGCATCGTGATATTCCGGGCCGAATATGTCTGCATAAGATCGTAGATGCCTTCCACGCGACCGAGCAGTTCAGCGTCTTCAACCTTGAGCGTGTTCACGCGTACTCTTGCCGCCCGCTGTTTCTCCCCGCCCCCGAAGACCATGATCGAATCAGGCCCCAGGGCCTCGAAGATCTCCTGCGCCTTTTTGTTCGCCCCGTCAATTGTCGTTATTATGATACAGATGGAAAGTATCCCAAGCGTTACTCCGGAAAATGAAAAGATAACCCTTCCCCGGTAGTAATACAGGATCTTTATCACCTCTTCAACAAATTCTCTAAGTTGTGATATCTTCTGAAATAGCGCCATCCTCTATCCTGACCAGGCGTTTTCCAAAGGCGGCCAATTTAGGGTCGTGGGTAACGACAATTATGGTCTTCCCTTCATTGTTGAGCATTTGGAAAAGGTCCATTATTTCCCCGCTTGTTTTAGAATCGAGGGCCCCTGTCGGTTCGTCCGCCAGTATAAGTTCGGGGTCGTTGACGAGCGCCCGCGCTATCGCCACGCGCTGCTGTTCGCCTCCAGAAAGCTGGCTCGGTTTGTTGTGGATCCTGTGTTCAAGCCCGAATTTTGTGAGGAGGGCTCTCGCTTTTTCCCGGGGATGCTTTATGCCTTTCTTCGAATAGACGATGGGTATGAGGACATTCTCTATGGCATCGAGATAGGGAAGCAGGAAAAATTGCTGGAAGACGAAGCCGATGTACCTGTTCCTCATATCCGCAAGGTTTTCGTCGTTGAGTACGCTCACTTCGGTATTCTCGAAGAGATAGTCGCCTTCCGTCTGCTTGTCGAGAAGACCGACGATATTCATGAGCGTTGTCTTGCCTGAACCGGAAACACCCATGAGAACGACGAACTCTCCCTTGGATATTTTGAGGTCAATGCCTTTGAGGATCGTCAGTTCCCTTTCTCCCACAAAATAGCTTTTCTTAATGTTCTTAAGGTCGATCACCTTCGGGGGCCCGCGCTACCCTGGGGCTTCTTTGCGGCCGGCGTGAGGGCGGGTATGATGATCTCCTGCCCCTCGGTGAGTCCGGATACTACTTCGGTATATTTCTGGTCCCGGACACCGGGGATGACCTCCTGCCGAATCATCTTGCCCTTATCCTTGAGATAAACCACGTTCTTTCGGTCCTCAAAGCGTATGGCGCCGTTGGGAACCACGAGGACATTCTTTTTCTCTTCGATTATGATCTTCACATGGCTCGTCATTTCCGGCTTCAGGGTCAGGGCATCCGCCGGGCTTATCCTTACTATGGCGAGGTAGTATACGATATTTTCCTTTATCTCGGGCTGGGGATATATACGGTCTATGACACCCCTCAATACCCTGTCGCGATAAGCATCGACCCAGTATTCTATCTTGAGGCCGGGCTTAACCCTGCCGATATCGGTTTCATCGACGTATATCCACATCTCCAATTTGGCGGGGTCGATTATGGTTATCAGATTGGGGGCCGATAAGCCCGATACGACCGTTTCGCCCTCCTGGGTCGCGACTGCTGAAATATATCCGGAGATCGGCGCGAATATCTTCGTATAGCTGTGGCTTACCTTGAGCGCTTTGAACTTCTCCTGCGCTTCTTTCACCTTCGCCCGGCCGAGCTCCACCTGGGCGCGCGAAACGTCAAGCTCGCGCTTTGCCTTTTCGACGTTGTCCTTTGTCGTATATTCTTTGACCAGGAGGCGGTTTTCCCTTTCATAATTTGTCTGGTTGTAAACATCCTGGGCCTTTTTTGCGTCGAGGTCCCTTCGCTGTTCTTCGATGACCGCCTCGGCATTACGAAGGTTCGCGAGGATCTCGCGATCGTCGATCTCGACGATAAGGTCGCCCTTTTTGACGATATCACCCACCTGGAATTTGAGCCTGTTAAGAGTGCCGGTAGCACGGGTGCCCACTTTGACTATGGCTCCCACCTGCGCCTTTATTATGCCGGTCTGTTCTGTCGAATAGGTCACATTGGCCCGCTTTACCGTGAAGGGCTCCCCGGCCTTCTGCTTGTCGCCTTTCCGGGAGATCGCAAAAACAATTACCGTAATTATGCAGAGCGCCGCAACGGCGTATACGATCTTCTTTTTCATCAGAAACGGTCCTCTATATAGGCCGCCTTCTGAAGATACGTCAGCGACACACGGGACCTGGCCAGCGAACCGACATAATTCTCGTTTGCCGCGGCGAGATCTTTTTCGCTCTGGAGCAGATTGAGAATGTCGCCCTTTCCTTCGAGATATTCTCCATACAATTGATTGAAGTTCGACGTCGCTTCGCGCACAAGCTCGGTATACAGGGAAACATCGTCTATGCTCAGCTCGTAATCCTTCAGCGCCCTGGCTATGTCGAGGCTCGTCGTTCTCCTTGTTTCCGCCAACCGCTGCCTCGCTGCGTTCACATTACTCATCGCACCCTGCATATTGTAATATCGCCCTACACCGTCAAATAGCGGAAAACTGAAATTGATTATAAAGGCATCACTCCTGCCGTCCGGAAAAAAACGGGTATCCTGTCGCGTTTGCTGAAGCACGCTGTCGATCTTGGGATACCAGGCGCTTTTTGTCTGATCGTAGGCATTCATGAGCCTGTCCACTTCTTTTTGCTGCGCTATGATCTCCGGTTTTATGACAAGCGCCTTGTCATTCAAGGCCTTATATTCTGCCCGGTACGACGGCACCGTAAGCGGACCTTCCACATCGAAAGGGTCCTTGCTCTCAACTATGATCAGCGACCTTACGGTCTCCAGGGATTTTTCATATTCCTTGCGCGCCTTCTGAAGGTCTATCTTCGCATTGAGCAGGCGGACCTCTGCCTGCAGCAGTTCACTTTTCTTCGCGACGCCTTCATCGTAGCGCCCGCGGATGAGGTTATATATTTTCTGGGTTGCCTGCATTGCTTCCTGCCTTTTCCCGACGATCATTTTCGCCCCGAGAGCTACATAAAAAGCATTTCTGATATTAAAAAGGACATCTTCGCGGACGCTCTTAAATATTTCCTTTTGGCGCTCCCACGCCGAAAAGGCCCCACGCCTCTTTGCGAACCTCTCCCCCCCGTCAAACACCCGCCAGGAAATAGTGCCTGTAAAAGTGTATGCATCACGCGAGTCGGTTGTATCGGTCAGATTGCTCGTGTATGTGCTTATCGGAGTCCTGGGCGATATCGTCCGTATATACGAAGCACCTATGTCAAACCTCGGCAGAAACGGATCGATGGAAGAAATATACGAGAAGCGCGATGTCTTGACGAATTCAGCCTGTTCTTTGACGACATACGATTCCCCGAGACCGCTTTTTATTGCCTCCTCGAGGGTAATGGCCCCTGCCGGCTCAAGCAGGCCGGAAAACGAGAAAAAACCGACGGCAAATATAAGAACACGGTGCAATAAACCAGATTTTATCGATGCCATAAGCCTGCCGCCCTGTTTGTATGCTGCGATGGAATGCACTATTGTAACATAACGATCGGACTCTCACAAATGAAACAGGACGGCAAATACCAAAACCAATGGGGACGTCCTTAAATATTTCAATATCGTTCCAGTTGAAGATCCTTCTCCCCCTGCAGGTCCGCTCCTCAGGAGGAAATGTGCGTGGTTCGGCATGAATGTCCACGCATAACAGGCGGTCCGTGTCTCGGGAAGGTGGAGGAAAATTTTGTCGATGAGATCGTTCCTGTCCCTGGCGATCCTGAATATGTTCCTCCTCTCTATGCCGCAGATCATGATATGGTTTAGGGCACCTGCTGCATCAAGTCGGGGTTGGCGGGGCATGAGATGACGATGGCAGAGGGACCGGAGCAGTGTCAATTGAAATATTTAAGGACGTCCCTACTGTCTCTACTGTCTCTACTGTCTATGAAAACCGGAAGCCGGACGGATTTATCTCAGACGGCTCAAAAGGTCATCCTGACGCCGCCACTCACGTTGTGCGCGATGTACTTGTCCATGCCGATCTGGGCGCTGTAGCCTATGTTGAAGGACGCGCCGTTCTTAAGGGACATCGAGACCGATGCGCCGCAGAGGATGAAGTTCCTGTCGGGGGACGGGCTCTCTATGCTGAAGGGAGAGCTTCCCTGGGCAAGGCGTGACGTGACGGTCTGGCTTCCCCTTAAAAACTCGTACCCCCAGGACGCATGGATGCCCGGCGTTATGAGGGCCCTGCCCGTGTCAAATGTGTAGTATACCCTCCCCCCGATGTTCCCGAGGAGCGACTCGGTGTCCTGTCTGTCGACGTTAAGGTCAAGGGCGTCCGCACCGGATTCGGTAAAGCTGTCGAGGTTGAGCTTGACATACTGGAGCGAGACCGCGGGGACAATGGTCCACTTGCTGACGTTGAGCTCGTAGCCCGTGCCTCCGTAGAGGGTGAGCTGCCGACCGGCGGGCTTCGAGGTAGCCGTGCGGTCGATGCCCGGGAAGACGATGCGCCGGGTGTTCCTGTAGTCCGCCCACCCGTAGCTCGCCTGCCCGTCAACGAAGAACCCCTTGCTGTACCAGGTCCCGTAGGCGCCGAACGTGTACCCGTCCATCTTCACCTTGCTGTCGTAGTCGTCGACGGTAGCCCGCGAGCCGGTGTATCCGAGGAGGAGGCCGGCGGCCAGGTTGTTGGTGAACCGGTAGTCAACGCCCAGGGTGACCCCGGCACTCGTAAAGTTGTATCCCATCTGGTCGGGGGTGTCCCTCTGGCTTCCGGAAACAGCGTTGCCCTTTATGAAGACGCCCCACTTATCATCGACACCCGAAGGAAGCATGCCCGTGAGGTCAGGGCTTGCGGAGGCGACGAGGATGGGCCTGTCCCTGCCCTCCCGTATGAAGTCGCTGTTCCTTAAGAACGTGCCGTCGAGGTTCGTGCCCCTCACCCCGCGGCGTATGTCGGATAGGCGGTCGGATACGTTGCCCGACTGGAAGACGGTGGAGCCGATGCCCATCGAGAAGAGGGCCTCGGTCCCCCGGGGGGCTATCTGGTCATAGGCGCCTGCCACCTGGCCGTATGCGGGCAAGGCATCGATGGCGTTAAGGACGGTGTTAAGGTCGCCCGTGGCGGTGTTGGCGACGCTGTTCAACATGGTGGCCACCGCCCTCTCGTTCGTGTTGAGGTAAGGCAGGAGGGCCGGGTTCGTGTAGTCGCGCTCGACCACGAGATAGACCTGGTTGGGGACATCGTACTTGGGCATGAAGAACAGCGTGGGGGTAATGTAGGTGAGAAGGCTCGAGAACTGCCCCGTCACGCCGCCGGTGGCGGTGAGGAAGGCGCCGAAGACGGTCCCTTTGGTGGGTACGGCGTCGCCCTGCCAGGAGGTCTCAAGAATGCCGTTGAGAGAAGCACTCCCGGTGATGGCAAGGAGGTCGTTGCTTGTCGGCGAGGCGACCTCGATGAAGAGCTTCCCCTGAGGCCCCTGGGTGTAGCTGCCTGTCGTGGTGAGGGTGCCGATAGATCCTCCCGGGGATACGGTTCCATTATTGACCACGTAGCCAAGCGTCCCGTAACCGCCCGCCGTGGCCCCTGAATTCACGGTCAGCGTACCGCCCAGGGAGGCACCCGGGGCCAGGAAGAGTAGCCCCTCGGACACCGTTCCCGGCCCGGTATAGGTATTGACACCGGAAAGCGTCAGGGTCCCGGCGCCCGCTTTTGTGAGGCTGCCCGTGCCGGAGATGATGCCGGAAAGCGTCAGGGCGTTGCCGTTGGTATCGAACGCAGCGCCGCCGGCATTGACGGTCACATTCCTGGCTGACGCCACATCGGCGGACACTTGCAGGGTCCCTCCATTAAACAGCAACCCGCCGGACACGGCCCCCAGACTGGCGTTATCAGTAACATTGATGATGCCGCCATTGAAGAACGTCCCCCCGGTATACGATGTGGTGCCGCGCACGGTCAGCGTCCCCGTGCCGGCTTTGTAAAGGCCGCCGGAACCGTTGATGGTCCCGTTGTTGGTCAGGGTGCTGTTTCCGCCACCGAACCAGATGTTCCCGGAAATGGTGCCGGTGTTGGTGAGAGTGTTGTTGTCGCCCGCCGCCAGGAATGCGGCACTATTCGTTCCGGACACGGCGACCGTTCCCTGGTTGACGACCGTGTTCCCGGTGTTGACGCGTATTCCCCACAGACCTGTCGAGTTCCCGGAGATGGTGCCGGTGTTTGTTATCGTGTTGTTATCGTAGACATGGATACCGTTTCCGCCGGCCACCGGGGTGATGGTGCCGGAGTTGGTGATGGTATTGTTGTTGACGGCATCTATGCCGGTGGCGACGTTGCTTATGGAGGCGCTGTTGGTGATGGTGTTGTAACTGCCGGCGAGGATGCCCGTAGGCCTCTGCTCCAGCGGATTCGGCGCTATGGCGATGCCGTTATTGATGATGGCGTTGTTGACCCCGCTGTTGTCGAAGAAATAGAACCTGTCGATGGATGAGTTGTACTGGTCGAACACGCTGACCGTGATGTATCTGCCGTTAACGGAGGTGACGGCATAGTTGTACCGCAAGGACAGGACATCACCGGGATACATGAGGGTAAGGTTGCATGTCTCGCCTTCCTCGCACCCGCTGGGTGCGCCTCCGGTCCCGGCCAGCACTTCATAGGTTCCGTCGTGAGCGGTGCGGAAATACAGGTGCTCATGCCCGGCAAAAAGGATCGAGGCATTTGTGTTGGTGGCAGTGCCTGACGTGGTGATTGTTGTCCACGTATTTGCCATATTGCCATTCGGCGCAGTGTTCCCGGAAGACCATGCGGGGACGTGGGTAAGCACAAATGTATGGGCCGCGGTATTGTTTGCCAGAAGGCCACTCATCCAGGTCTGCTGCGCGGCATTGATGCCGTAGTGCGGCTCAACACCGTTTGCAGTAGCAAGGAAGCTGTCTGCTACGATGAAGAGCGAATTGCCTATATGGAACGAAAAGGCCAAATTGGTAAGGCCGGCGGGACCGACCTGTTTCTGTACGGTGAGCATGTCTGTACTGTTAAAGTATGTTTGAAATTCCTGCTGCCTCGACAGTGCCTGATCGCCAAGATTAGGGGCATGGCCCATTGTATAGAGTTCGTGGTTGCCGATGGCGAAAACCGAGGGGATGCCTTTGGCGAGGAGACGGTCCGTAAACACTGTTCTGAACTCTGTCAGATTGGTCCCACGGGGGTCACCATTTTCATAGCCGCCCCGGTAAGCCGCGTCGCCGCCGAAGATCACCATGTTGGGGGCGGGACTCATGGCGAGGATGCTGTTCACGATGGGCGTGAAGATGTTCGTGCTTATGAGGTCGTTGTTGGCATCGCCCCGGGTGTCCGCCACCCAGACGAAAGTCTGTGACTGGTCGGCATATGCGGGGATAACCCGGCAGATGAACGCAGAAACAAATAAGAAAATACCGAGAAAGAACGCAGGGGCCACATACCTGCCCCTCAGCGGCATCATTTGTGGAATCCGAAACACAACATATTTAACGAAGATCGATATGGATCTCTTTTCGGCATGTTGTTCGGGAAATAACGCAGGAAAAGCAGGCCATCAATACCGTGCATACCTAATGTATAGTCGAGAAACCCGATAAAATCTAGAATAAAATCACTATATTCTGCAGGA
>CAIQJW010000319.1 GCA_903872255.1 uncultured delta proteobacterium
ACGGATCATGCTTGATGTCAGGGTAGTGCGCGAAGGCGATCCGATATTCGATATTACTATATTGAACGATGCCGTTATCACGAAAGATGCACTGGCGCGCATCATCGATATCGAAACATATGTAAACGAGGAGTATCTGACAACATACAAGGCCGACGGGCTTATCGTATCCACCCCGACGGGCTCCACGGGATACTCGATGGCCGCCGGCGGGCCGCTGATATACCCATCCCTTACCAATCTCATCGTCACGCCGATCTGTCCGCACACCCTTACAAACCGTCCGATAATTCTGCCTGAATCGGTTGTCATACGGGCCGTCCTGAAATCCATGAACGAAAAGGTCATCCTGACGCTCGACGGGCAGGTCGGGTTTCCCCTCGAATATGCGGACGAGGTCATCGTGAAAAAATCGAGTCATTTCGTTCATCTTGTAAAATCGGCATCCCGGGGATATTTCGAGATCCTGCGGACGAAGCTGAAATGGGGAGAACGGTAAAGGAATGCTGACCTACCTCGGCGTGAAGGGCTTCGCAATAATAGATGAACTGAAGATCGAGTTCGGCGAAGGCTTCAATGTCATTACGGGCGAGACGGGCGCAGGCAAATCCATCGTTATAAATGCCCTGGCCACCCTCATGAACGCAAAGTCCGTCCCGGACGCCGTAAGGACGGACGCCGCGCAGGCTGAAGTGACCGGCCACTTCATAAGCGGCAGCGAAGAATACATCCTGAAACGCGTCATCGGAAATTCGGGGAGATCGCGGGCATTTCTCAATGATGAACCGATAACCCTTGCGAAAATGGAAGGCCTCGGCTCGACATTGATAAGCGTCTACGGCCAGAATGAATTCCAGCACCTCCTCGACAGGGAAAATTATCCGGCAATTGTCGATAAGCTTCTTGGTCTCGACGATGACAGGCAGGGGCTTGCGGCAAAGGTCGATGAACTGAAAAAGATAAGTGCGGAACTTACCGCAGTGAAAAGGCAGGCTGAGGGAAAGGACAGGGAAATAGCCCTTATCGAATTCCAGATAGATGAGATCGATGCGAAAAATATCGGTGATACCGAAGAGGAAATGCTTAAGGAAAGACTGAAGGTTCTGAAAAGCGCCGAGAAGATAGGCGGGGTGTTTGACGAGATAAGCGAGGCTCTCGAGGGGTCTGATAATTCGGCCCATTCCATGCTCAAAAATTGTGTCGGCGCGCTGCGCGGGCTTGGATCGATCGATTCCCTCGAAGATTTTAAAACAAAAATAGACACAATATCGTTCGAGATCGAAGACCTTCTGTTCGAAATGCATGCTTTCCAAAAGCAATTATTTTTCGACGAAGAAGAGATGCTCAAGATCGAGGACCGCCTGTCCGACATCTTTAAGCTGAAAGACAAGTACGGAAAATCTCTGGATGAAATACGGTCATTCCGCGAAAAGGCCCAGGAAAGGCTCGCACATCTCAAAGGTATCACGGACAATATCGGCTCATTGGAAAGATCGCAGGCCGATCTGCTCAACGCTGTAGAGCAATTGTCGATGCAGCTTTCGCACGAACGCAAAAAAGGTTCGCCCCGCATCGAAAAGATCATTATCGAGGAACTCGGGTTTCTTTCGATGAACGGACTGCAGTTTCACATATCCATCGATGATAAAGGGCACGTCGACAGGGACGGCCGCGACGATATAGAATTATTGATCTCGACAAACCAGGGCGAGCCTTTAAAGCCGCTGAGGAAGATCGCTTCAGGCGGGGAGCTATCGCGCATCATGCTTGCCATAAAGAAGGTGATCGGCGGCGAGGAAGAAAAAGCGCTGATCTTCGATGAGGTCGACGCAGGCATCGGAGGACGTATTGCCGATATGGTGGGCAAAAGGCTCAAAGACCTGTCGGCGAAACACCAGATCCTGTGCATTACCCATCTTCCCCAGATAGCGGCCTACGGAGACAGGCATTTTGTCGTGGAAAAACAGGTAATTTCCGGCCGCACCCGAACGGTCATACGGGAGTTGGTCCCGGAAGAACGCGTGGAAGAACTGGCCCGGATGTTAGGTGGAGCTATAATTACGGATACAACAATAAAGAGAGCGCGGGAGATGTTGCAACTATGATCAGAAAGGCACGAGTGGAAGACGTCAAAAAGATACACCAGCTGATAAATCAGTCCGCATCCCGGGGAGAAATGCTTCCCAGATCGCTGGGCGAACTGTACGACAACCTGAGAGATTATTTTGTATACGTCGAAGATGACAAAGTAGCTGGCACCGGCGCCCTGCACATATGCTGGGAAAACCTCGCCGAGGTCCGCTCCCTCTGCGTCGCCGACTTCGCACGAATGAAAGGGACGGGCAGGGCCCTTGTTGAAGAATGCGTCAATGAAGCCAGGACGTTTGACATTCATAAACTATTTTTATTGACGTACCAGGTAGAATTCTTCCTGAAGTGCGGTTTCGCCATCAGCGACAAAAAAGTCTTCCCGCAAAAAATATGGTCAGACTGCATAAAATGCCCCAAATTCCCGGAATGTGATGAAACGGCGATGATACGGAAAATATAGGGCGGCGTAAGGCTAACGGCTAAAGGCGAAAGGTAAAAGATGACATATTTCCTGAAAAAATCCTTTAGCCTTTAGCCTAAGGCTTTTTCCACCAGGTCCTTGTTCCGGTAGACGGTCAGCGCATCGAGAGGGTCCTTTATTTCGTTACTTAACAGGGCAAAATACCCGTAATTGCATTTGAAACGGGGAGAGAGGATCGCCCGGGGAAAAGGCTATGCATTCCGGGTTATTTAGATATTTACGGTCGTCCTCGTCATTCCCTGGATAAATCCAATACAATGCCGTTACGCTTTTTTGGAAAAGGTAAGGATGTCGAGGACCATGGTATATCCCCACTAAAAGGCCTTTAGGGCCAAAGTAATCCCCCCGCTGTCATCCCGGCGAAAGGGCTGTGTCGCCAACTCTCCCCGCCGTCATCCCGGTTTACCGGGATCTAGTGTCTTTGTCTTTTCTTTCTTTAATGATATTAAATAAGTATGAACAGATTAGATAAGAAGACGCAAGTTCAGATCGTAGCCACACTGGTTGAGGGTATCGTTGATTTCTTAAACTGAATACTCTTTTCTGCGATAATATAAATGTTGAGTCACTACCATAAATAAACACTTGACTCATGCTGAGGTTGTTGTTAGAATTTTGTCTTAAAATATGAAAGAACTATTTCTAGGATATTATTCAGACTCTTTGTTTGCAAGACCAAGCCTCATTGGAGGAGTCGCTAAGCTTTTTGATTTTGGAGGAACATTAAAAATATATAATGAGTCTCCCTCCGAAGATCTGGCCGATTCAAATGCAGTCTCTCAAGATTGGAAGGCCATAGGAAGCGCATTGCGAACAGCCTTCGAAGAATACCAGGCTCACAATATTAAATAATGGCCAAAAGGAGTCATCATCCACAAGTATCCGTCCAAAGTAAGTCTCAGTCAGTAACCTTTCAACATCAACATCACCAAGGCCCGCTTCCCCATCCAAGTATTTTACAAGAATATGATAATATTGTCCCAGGAGCAGCGGAAAGAATTATATGTATGGCCGAGCAGCAGGCTAAACATCGCCAAGGGCTTGAAAATGCTGTAATACAATCAGACATAGAAGACAGCAAAAGAGGGTTGTATCTTGGGTTTTTTATTGGTGTTGTGGCAATGATTGCTGGGACTGTCTGCATTCTGCAGGGGCAAACTATCGCTGGTGGAGTTATAGGAGGTAGTGCGGTCCCAGGGTTGGTTGCTGTCTTTGTTTACGGAAGCCGCCAACGAAGAAAAGAAAGAGAAACCAAACAGAAACAAATTTCCGCCTAACGAATAAAATTCTAATCTGCTAATTTATCTTTTTCAAACTGACCCATGGTGAGGAGAAGAGCGGTTCTAGGTTCCGGAACGTGTCAATGAAAATGAGACACTTTTTTCAAACATTTAGTGTATTACTCCATCGCTTGCCGGTGACGGTTTGTTGATCCAAACGGCATCAGGGAGTACCATCGGTTTCGG
>CAIQJW010000320.1 GCA_903872255.1 uncultured delta proteobacterium
AGCTTCTTAAACCCCTTCCCTATTCCTTCGCCGGCCTTTTTTGTTCCTTCGGCACCGACGCCAAAGATAGAGCCACCGATATCTTCGACTGAAACGCCCAGTTGTCCGGCAATTCCATAAGCTATTTTGGTCATAAAAGTCTCGATAATATTGAATTTTGGATTATCCAAATCTCCCGAGACGATGAAATCAGCAGGCAATTGATCCCCGTTCTTTTTCATAAAATTCAGTACCAGCGAGGCGGAGACACCCATGAACCGGTCGCCAAAACCTGAACCCGTCTCCAGTTCCAGGCCTTTGATCACCACATGACCGGGTGCATGGACCTTGTGGGAAACAATTTTTGCCCTAACGTCGAGGTCCATAGACCCTTTCTTGACATGCACGCTTTTGGCCTGTTTATCGTAGTATGGTTTGAAATGCACTATATCAAGACCTCGTACGTGAGATACCGATTCTGCATCTTTGGAGGCAAGCTTGATCGTACCTTCGCTTTTTACGCTGGCATTGCTTTTGCCCGTCGGCACATGAGCCTGAATTGAATATTTTGTGGATTCATTCGTAAAAGGAAATGTGAGATGTTCCATTTCCATCTTGATATCCCGTACTTTTGTCAATACGGGGACACGGGGTGTTTTTCGATCAAGGTAATCCACAGATCCATTGCTGACGACGATCTTTTCAAACTTGACCGGCGCCTTTTGCATTTCCTTTTTAATGTATTTTTCTTCATCGGGGGGGAAGGCCGGGCTCGCGAGGTTGCCCTTATGGTCCACCTCAACGTACATATACGGTTTTTCGAGGCGAAGGCTCGAGATAACATGCTTTTCTCTGAATAAATTCATAAAATCCGCACGCACCATCAATTCTTCAATACGGATCACTTCCTTTCCCGCCTTGTTTTTCATGGCAACACCCCTGACCCGGACGCTGCCCCACTTAAGGTCGATGCTCTCGATAGAAAAATCCTTGCCAAGCGCCTTTTCGACTCCCGCCTTTGCGATAACATTGGCATATCTGAGAAGTGCCAGACCGGCAATAAGAACCAGGAAAATCATTATTCCTGAAACCAATAAGGTAATTTTCCATTTTTTCTTCATATTTTCATCCTGCAGAGAATACTTTATAATATTATACAAAACCCTGCGGGGGAATGAAAGAATTGAGATTCAGGGAGGATTTCGATGTCGATACTATTTGAATTCGCCATGTTCCCAACCGATAAAGGTGAGAGCGTAAGCCCCTATGTATCGCGGCTTCTCACGGTCATTGACGACAGTGCCGCCGCATACAGGCTCACCCCGATGGGAACGATCGTGGAAGTACAGACTATGGACGAGGCATTGTCCATCATCAAAAAATGTTATGAGCAACTGGAACCAGATTGTGCCCGGATCTACTCTGCGGTTAAATTTGATATCCGTAAAGGCCCGATGGGCAGGATGGAAGACAAGGTCGCGTCCGTGGAAGCAAAAGCGGGGCGGAAACTGAAAACCTGAAAGACCGTAAGGCGTGACGCCTTACGAAAAAAGGAAATCACTTGACAGCCCGACACGGTGGAAGCTTAAAATAGAACAGCGTTTGCGTGACCGGAGGTTAAAAATTACTGCTATCTTCAATCCATCGAAAGTGATCGCGATAGGTCTTAATTACCGGGATCATGCGAAAGAATTCAACATGTCCATCCCCGAATATCCTATCGTATTCCTTAAACCGTCGACGTCCGTCATCGAGGACGGGGATGATATCATTTTCCCGCCCCAGACTGAGGAGCTTCATTATGAAGGCGAGCTTGCCATCGTTATCTCCTTACGGGCAAGGAATGTACCTGTTTCTGATGCCGGCAGGTATATTGCCGGATTTACCTGCGCGAACGATGTGACTGCGCGGGACCTCCAGCGCATGGACGGCCAGTGGACGCGGGCGAAGTCCTTCGATACGTTCTGTCCCCTCGGGCCCCGGATCGTAAAAGACATAGATCCGGGAGGACTTGGCATCACAACCCGCGTGAACGGGCAGATACGGCAGTTGTCGACAACGGCGAACATGATATTCAACGTCTACGAGCTTGTTTCATTCGTATCGGGCATTATGACGCTGCTGCCGGGCGACGTCATAATAACGGGAACACCGCCCGGTGTAGGCCCTCTCATTCCCGGTGATACAGTGGAGATAGATATAGAGAACATCGGGATCCTGAAAAATACGGTCCGCGCGGCTACGTGATGATCCGGGCCGCCGGCGAAACTGTAAGGAGCAGCCATGGATAACATCACATTCGACGATTTCATCAAGACCGATCTTCGGGTCGCCGAGATCAAGGCCTGTGAGGACATTGAAGGTGCTGACAAGCTGTACAAACTGACGATCGATGTGGGAGAAGAACGCACGATCGCGGCAGGGATAAAACAGTATTACACAAAAGAGGAACTGGTCGGAAAGAAGATCGCTGTCGTGGCCAACCTGGAGCCCAGGAAATTGAGGGGGATCATGTCGCACGGGATGCTTCTCGCCGCATCAAACGAGGACCACTCTTCAATCGTGCTTCTTACCGTTGAGAAAGACATACCGAACGGAAGCAAGATCTCGTAGACAGGGATGACCCACTACATATTCCTTTTTCTGGCAGGTCTCGCCCTTTTTCTTCTGGGCATGGTCAAATTGAGCGAGCAGATGCAGCGGGTATTCAGCTCCCGGATACGGGAATATATCCGCATTTCGGTCAGAAAACCTTTTTATGGCCTCATCATGGGGCTCGTCACAACGATATTCTTCCAGAGCAGTTCAGCCGCCACGCTGCTGACAATGGGGCTCGTCAGCGCAGGGCTCGTCAGTTTCTACCATTCTCTCGGTATAATCCTGGGCGCCGATATAGGTACCACGCTCACGATACAACTTGTCGTGTGGAAGGTTACGGATATATCGCCTGTTTTTCTTATCAGCGGCGTTTGCCTGTATTTTATCGGAAGAGACCGTCTGAAGATAATCGGCGAGGCGCTGCTTTATTTCGGAACGATATTTTACGGATTGAGCCTTATCGGGCAGGCATCGGTTCCCCTCAAAGACAGTCCCGCCTTTGTATCCTATTTTCTCTCGGCGCGCCACCCAATGATAGGGTTATTGATAGGCCTTGCTTTTACCGCGATCGTCCATGCCTCGGCAATACCCATCAGCATGCTCGTCATGCTCGGGATGCAGGGGTTGATATCGATCGATAATGCCCTGCCCATAGTCATTGGGGCAAATGTGGGCACGACGGCCACCGCGCTCATGGGCTCAATCGCCAGCGATGTAAACGGAAGAAGGACCGCCCTTGCACACCTCATATTCAAATGCGCCGGGGCCTTTATATCAATGATATTATTGGCACAGTTCATAGATGTGCTGAAGATCGCCTCATCCAGCATTGCCCAGCAGATCGCATTCGGGCACTTCGTGTTCAATTTCATTATTGTGGTGATGTTCATCTTCTTTCTTGCCCCATTTTCGCGGTTGATTCTCAGAATGCTTCCCGGACAACAGGAGGTCATACCTCTCTGGCCGGAATATCTTCATACGAAATACCTGGGAGAACCCCGGCAGGCCCTTGTGTGCGTCAGGAACGAGCTCAAGCGGCAGATCGTCCTGGCAGAAAAAATGTGCCGCGAAGCACTCGAACAGTTCATCAAGTTCAGGACAAGCAAACAGCGCAGCGTAATGTACATGGAACTCGTCATGGATAATCTCCAGGCCGAGATCACAAAATACCTTTGGGGCATATCATGCGGAGCCCTTTCTGAGCCGCTGACGAAACAGCTTTTTACGTATTCATCATTTACGTATGACATAGAAAGAATAGGGGACCGGTCGGTCAACCTGGCGGAACTGGCGGAGCAGAAATCTAAAAGAAAAGCCCATTTCACCCCTTCTGCAAACGAAGAGCTTCGCACCATAGGCATCCTCGTCCTCGAAAATCTCAACGATGCGATGAAGCTTGTGGATGAGAAAAATATCGATATCATACGCATTGTCATGGAACGTGAACGCAGGATCGATATAAAGATAAAAAATGCGATAGGCGCCCATCTCGAACGCTTTTACAAGAAGATGTGCATCGCCGAAGCGGGTCCCATTTATGTTGACGTGCTCGTTAACCTCGAGCGGATCTCAGACCATTGCAGGCTGATCGCCCAACTCACCAATGAGCTCGAACAGGATGTTTTCGATATGGCGGATGCCGTTATAGACCCTTGATCCATATCGCTACCTTTCGCAACCGGCAACGATTTTTGTTATAATACAATAAAAGGAGGATCATTATGGCCGATGCGAAACTTAAAATAGAAGGCATGAGCTGCCAGCATTGCGTTCAGGCGGTAAAGAAGGCGCTAGGTGACGTTGCCGGCGTGGATTCCACAGAGGTTGAGATCGGCAGCGCGACGGTACGCTACGACAATGCCAGGGCAACCGAGAAGGATCTGGAAGCAGCTGTCGAAAAAGCCGGCTTTTCTGTCAGGTCATAGTCCTGCCCCGGCATATGATCGAAGACAGGAAAAGCCTTGAAACCTCCCAAGACAAACAAGTCGGTCAAACAGGCCTTATCGTGAACCCGTATGGCTAAATTCGTGCTGAAGGACCCATTCTACAAAAAAGCGAAAGAGGAAGGTCTCCGGGCGCGAAGTGCTTATAAGCTCAAGGATATCGATGCAAAATACCATCTCATAAAAAAGGGGGATATTGTACTCGATCTCGGGTGTTCACCGGGGAGCTTTCTTCAGGTCCTGTCGGAAACGGTGGGAGAAAAAGGTGCTGTCATCGGCATCGATATCCTTCCCACCCCCGCCCTTCCCAGAAAAAATGTGAAGGTGATCAGGGCGGACATACGGGATGTGGATATCGTGAAACTCTTCGGTGAGTTTGGCCTCACACATGCAGACACAGTCACCTGCGATATAGCGCCCAATCTGTCCGGTATCCGCGAGGTCGACGACGCCCGGATCGAAGAGCTTTTCTACTGCGTCCTCGATGTCGTCGCGAAGGCCCTCAAGCCCGGCGGGAATTTCATCATCAAATCATTTTCGACCACGGTTCAGAAAAATATTACCGCAGAGCTTCAAAAAAAGTTCTCCAAGGTTTCCCAATATAAACCAGCCGCATCGCGCGCGGTAAGTTCGGAAATATTTTTTGTATGTATTGGTAAAAAATAGAGAAAAATCAAAGATTGGATTCCGGCTTTCGAGACTGTGTCGTAATTCCACCCCAAGCCGTCATTCCCGCGCAAGCGGGAATCCAAGGTTTTTCTTTTTGAGCCCTTTGAAAGCCTTGAAACCAGAAACAATAATAAAAAC
>CAIQJW010000321.1 GCA_903872255.1 uncultured delta proteobacterium
ATCTGTTTGTTAGATAATACTCGTCGTACTCTACCTTGGCCGGTATGGAGATCGAGTCCCTGCCATTGACCTGTGCCCAACCGGTGATTCCCGGTACAAGCTGATGTATACCGCGCATTGTTCTTAATTCGATGAGGTCATCCTGGTTATAAAGGGCCGGTCGCGGGCCCACCAGGCTCATGTCTCCCTTAAGAACGCTCCATGCCTGCGGAAATTCATCGAGACTGTATTTGCGCAGAAAAGAACCGACTGAGATCAAATAGATATCTGGATCCTCCAGAAGATGCGTCGCAACGTCCGGGGTATCAATGCGCATGGTTCGAAACTTCGGCATGGCAAATATCTCATTACCAATGCCCACTCTCTTTGACCAGTATAAAACCGGCCCTCTTGAGGTTGATTTTATCACTATGGTAATAAGGAGAATGGGTAACAATAGTACCGCTGACAAGATGATAGCGATAAAAAGATCAAAGATCCGCTTCACTGAGTCCATTGCCCTTACCATGAGAAATATGCCAACTCAGTCGGCAATCCCATTGTTCCGATACCAGTCCACCTCACGTCTCAGACCATCCCTCAGGCTGATACCCGTCTTAAAATTGTACGTTTCATCAAACCGACGCGTATCGTAAATGTCTTCAGACAACCATTTCCTTATGGTTTGATGGAGGCCCGAGGTACGGCGGTTTGGTATCTTCGACAGACTCAAGCTCACGAACAACCCAAGCGAAGCCGGGACAACCAACGGAAAAGGATACTTTCCCAGCGTCTCGGATATGCCGTCCACGATCTCTCTCATCGTACAGGGCGGGGCAGATACATTGTACACATTGATTCCCGAAGCAGGCCGCATCGCTGCCGTCAGACACGCCCGTGCGGCGTCGTCTTTATGAAGAAGGCTTTTCCTGTTGGATCCCTTGCCTATCCATATGAATCGTCCACGGTCTAAGGAACGCATAAGCCTACCCACGTTGCCCGGATCACCCTCCCCGTAAAGAGTGGCCAAGCGCAATATCGTGAGTCCTATTCCCGTTCTCCCGGCAATCTCCCGGGCCCTTGCTTCAGCCTCGTACTTGGATATAGCATAGGGGCCGTCAGGTTTACAGGGCGCATCCTCATTGTACATGCCCTCCGTGAACGGTCCGTATACAGACACGGAACTGATGAGGACAAAATGGTTCGCCCCCGCGGCAATTGCGGCATTCATCATATTGACAGTACCTGTGACGTTGATCGAGTGAAAAGGCGCTTCTTCTGCCTGCCCCCGATCAAATACATGGGCAAGGCCGGCCGCATGTATGACAGCCGTTACGCCCTGGGAAACATTAATCGGGGCTGATTCCGCGGTGATATCCCATGCGTCGTAGGCGATGCCGGGAACCGCCGGTGATCCATGACGATCAGTGGCGTGAAAGGGTGCACCCGAGGCCAATGCCTGTCGTACTATGGCAGATCCCAGGAAACCGTTGGCGCCCGTTATCAATATCTTCATAGCCCGTCCCTTTCAATGGGTAAGCATCTTCAATGCCATTTTAAACTTGGCAGCAAATTGCTTTAATCCCCGTGTCTTTTTGATCTCATGGAGTATCACGCGAGGATTGAGGTAGAACTGTTTCTGGATTCCGTTCTGCATTTTTCTTAATTCCTCCGCGCTGCGTGTTCTGCTCGCGAAGGAAGTCTTGAAGGATGGGTCGGGCTTCTTTGCAAATTCAAGCCAGTAATCATGTTCGATCGTGCCATCATCCATGAGTTTGTTGTAGAGATACGTCCTGGGCATTGGCGTGCAGATCGAGCAATGGAGGTGGTTCGGCTTTATCTCTTTAATAAGCCTCTTCGTCATCTCGATATCCTCTTCGGTTTCTGTCGGTACACCTATCATAATATACGCACAGCAATCTATCCCGTATTTATGAGAAGACCGGAAGGCCTTTTTGATCTGTTCGATCTTGATGCCCTTTTCAAGGAAGTCCAGAACTTTCTGGGAGCCGGATTCTACGCCGAAATAAATGGCATAGCAGCCTGACCTGCGCAAATTTTCGCTAAGCTCATCGTCGATATAATCGACCCTAGAGCTAATCTTATATTTTACTCCAAGATCAGCATCGTACAGCAGGCGGCAAAACTCTATCGTCCTACCCCTGTTTATCGTAAAATTATCATCCTGAATAAAAAATTCCTTCACTCCTTTATCCACCCAGAATCTTATCTCTTCAAGAATATTCTGCGGGGTCCGGTAACGGTACGTTGACCGCCGAAGGTCGCAAAAGATGCATCTTTGCGGGCAACCCCTCGAAGTCATGATGTTCACAATCTGGTCAGTGCATGCCGTCAGGTTGGAATATTTTGAAGCATCTACCAGATCGTAGGCTGGCAACGGCAGTTCATCCAAATTTTTGACAACAGGCCTCGGCGGATTAATTACGATCTCGCCATTTGACATCTTATATCCAAGCCCGAATATAGCGGTCAACCGGTCATCCGAGATATCCGGCGACGCCATCTCAAACTCGACGAGTTCCCGAAAAGTGATTTCACCTTCGCCGACAACAATGTAGTCGACCACATCAAAGGCGAGGGTTTCAGCAGGGTAAAGCGTTGGATGCCACCCGCCGAAGCAGATTCTGGTCGCAGGGTTCGCATGACGAATGACCTTGCAGACCTCCATACAATTCAGGAGATTAAAGGTGAGCACACTGAAACCAACCATATCCGGTTTTTCTTCGGAGATAAGCTTTTCAAGTGCTTCCATGGATATTCCATCGAGGTTCATGTCAATAATGCGTAGTTCTATATCCGGAAGGCTTTTTATCGCTGCCGCTATGTAGAGCAAGCCCAGGCTCGGACGTATCGCATTGCTCTTATCAGCCTCAACGTAGGCGTAGGGTTCGATGTAATGGATATTAGGCGGTATTATAAAGAATATCTTCAAGGATCACCTGCCCCTGTTAGGCTGAAAATGTGCCAGTATCTGTGACGCAGCCTGTTCGACGGAGAATGTGGTCTCAAGGAGCCTCCTGGAATTACGGCCCAGCTCCTTGCGTAGTTCAACATCCCGCACCAATCGAAGAGCATAGTCTGTCAGTTTCTCGTCCTCCCCGTTAATGCAGACAAACCCTGCCTTGACATTGTCGAACAGGACCGTCAGATCATTGTCCGGATTCACGCTAGCCAGTATCGGCATGGAGTTGGACATGTAGCCAAGCATTTTACCGGGAAAATTATGTGTTTTAAGTTTGTGGTCCAGGGTGATGAGCCCGATGTCGAACTCCGAAAGCATGGCCAGATATTCAAACTGGTCTACGGCATCCAGTAAGACTATATTGGTCAACTTCTTCTCCGCGATCAGGCTCCGTAAGCGATCGACCTCGCTCCCGTCGCCAACGATAAGAAAAAAGGCACGCCGCTCATCGGCCAGCCGTTCGGCGAGCCTGACTATATTATCCATATCCTGGGCAACCCCTATATTGCCGCCGTAAAAAAAGACCACCTTGTCCTCCAGAGACAAGCGCTTTCTGTAATTCTTAAACTCCACGTTCTCTTCCGACAGGGTCACCCAATTATACAACACTTCCAGACGATATTTCTTGTCGAGCCCATTCTCTCTGTAATAGTGAAAGTTCCCCGGTGACTGGATCCCGATAATATCGGCTGCGTCATAATTCTCCAATTCCTTGCGCTTGAAATAGTTGAATACCATGCCGGGCTTCAGCAAGCCCATATCCAGAGCCCACTGGGGAAAGATATCCCTCATGATGAGATATGCGCCGCACTGATAGAGCTTCGTCAGCTTCTTAACCAGGGGCCCAAAAAAAATGCTCGGCGAGTAACAGATCGCCAGGTCACAGCGGTTATCTTTGAAAAACTTCTTTCCCTTGTTCCAAAGAACCTGCGAAAGCCTCACTTCATTGATGGTACGGACATATTTGGAGGCGTTCTTGATCCTGCCTGACCTGACGCGCACGACTGTAATACCTTCCTCGTGCGTGACCTGAATGTTCTCTGAAATATCGCTATCAGGTGCCAGCACGACTGGCTCATGACCCTGCCTGCGCAACTCTGTGGCGAGGTCATATATCAGCTTCGCGCTTGACTGCGTGCTCGGCAGGTAGTAGACGACGATGATTAGTATTTTCATGTGATCTAACCGGAGAGGAGTGCCTATTTTTTCCAGACCGTTCTGTTCACATAATCCGTGTAACTCAGAATGATGCGTAACACCTTCTTCGACACGTTGTCGACATCATAATCCGGTATTATACTAAAAGGACGTCCGCCCTTTGAATAATGAGACACGACTACATCTATTGCGTCGACGACCCTGTCCCTTTTGAGCCCGCACATGATGAGGGTCCCCACGTCCATTCCCTCCGGCCTTTCGTGTGCATTCCTGATTGTCACGGCAGGAAAACCGAGGATCGAAGATTCTTCCGTGATAGTCCCGCTGTCAGACACGGTACATCGCGCGTTCACCTGCAGTTTAACATAGTCGAAAAAACCGAGGGGCTTCATGAAGTGGATGCGCTTGTCCACATCACCTACACCCATGTCTTCCATGCGCTTTCTCGTCCGGGGATGAGTGGAAACTATCAGCGGCAGGTCGTATTTTTCCGCAATGGCCTTCAGGGCGTCGACGAAGTCATTAAAATTGACATCGCTATCGATGTTCTCTTCACGATGGGCAGAGACCACAAAGTACTTGTTTGGTTCAAGACCCAGTTTCTTAAGGACGTCCGAGACATCTATCTGCGGACGATAGTAATTGAGGATCTCTTTCATGGTTGATCCAGATTTGATAACGGTTTCGGGCCTGATGCCTTCAGCCAGGAGGTAACGGCGCGCATGTTCCGTATATGCCATATTGATATCACTTATATGGTCAATGATCTTTCGATTGATCTCCTCAGGTACACGCTGATCGAAACATCTGTTACCCGCTTCCATATGAAATATGGGGATCTTTCTGCGCTTCGCCGCAATCGCCGAGAGGCAGCTGTTCGTATCCCCTAGTATCAGAATCGCGTCCGGTTGTTCCTGCTCCATGACCTTATCGGAGAAGGCGATGACATTCCCTATCGTTTGCGCGAGAGATTCCCCCACGGCGTTCAAGAAATGGTCCGGTTTGCGTATGTCCAGATCCTTAAAGAAGATCTCGTTCAATTCATAATCATAATTCTGTCCCGTATGAACCAGGACATGTGATACGTGAGTGTCGAGTTCCTGAAAAACCCTGCTGAGCTTGATGATCTCAGGCCTGGTACCGACGATGCTCATGACTTTCAACTTCATGCAAGACACCTCTTTTTCTCAATGTGGTATTTGACTTTTGACTTCAATTTCTCCGTCCTATAACGGCCGATTGCCATACTGCTGCGTGTTTGCCTCGTAATCCTTATACATAGCGTCTATCATTTCCGGCCATGAAGGAGGCACATAACCCGTCCGGTTACGGAAGCGGTCCGATATAAGAGAACGGTCCAAGGCAAGGGCCGCATATGGCTCGATTTCGATCGCTTTGCCATATTTTTCAGCGACCAGATGGAGGAGATCGAATTTCGATATCGGCTCCGATGACGCGTGGTAAATTCCGTACAGCTGCTCATCGGGAAGGACGTAATCACGGATGATCCTTGCAAATTCAATGGTCGAAAACCCGGAGTAGATGGCCTTCTTAAATCCTCTCACGCTGCCGGACTGTGCCAGGAACCATTCTACCAATCCGAGTTTGCCTCTTAATTCATGTCCAATAAGAGATTTACGAAAGGTAAGGCAACCGGGGGAGTTCACCTCTCCGAGGAACTTAGTCCTTCCGTAAAGATCTTCCGGGGTGGGAATGTCATCCTCGGTATACATTCCCTTTCTGCCATCAAAAACACAATCTGTGCTCATATGGATCATGCGGGCGTTGGCTACATTGCACGCCTGGCTAAGACGGTGGGGAAACTGGGAATTGAGGGTGATGATCGGCAAAGGGTTGCTGGCTATCGGGAGCTGTTTGGTAATGCCGATACAATTGATCACCGTATCCGGCTTCACCGCAACCATGGCGCCCAGCACGGTATCAAAATTGTCTGCCTGGACATTTTCCTGTAAGAACCTTCCCGCCAACTCCCGGGGAAAATATCCTGGAAGTTCGCTGATATTCCGCGATGTCGCATATACATCATAATCACTGTTCTCAAAGAGATACTTCAGGAGAACGTGGCCAAGCATGCCTGTTCCCCCCAGGATCAATATCTTCTTCTTCATAACACAGAAACTCCTCGTTCAATGGTATGTTGCATTGAACTGTACTTAAACTTCACATGCATTTACATATCAGGAAGCAAGTTCCTGTTGGATATAATCCAGTTTAAGCAGTTTGTCCTTTACTTCGTCCACTGTGAGCCTGCGGGTGTTGTGCGAGTTGTAATCATCCAGGAGTGATAGCTGCTGTACACCCTCGGTAAAGTACTTGTTGTAGTTCAGATCCCTGTCATCCGGCACGATCCTGTAATAGTCCCCCAGGTCCTCGGCCTTGGCAAGTTCCTCCCGTGTCAGCAGGGTCTCGTAGAGCTTCTCCCCGTGACGAGTGCCGATGACCTTTATTTCGCTATCACTCTTAAACAACTCCTTGACCGCAACTGCCAGGTCATTGATTGTGCACGCAGGCGCTTTCTGGACAAAAATGTCGCCCTGCCTGGCATATTGAAAGGCGTAAATCACCAGATCAACGGCGTCGTCCAGAGACATCAGGAACCGTGTCATATTGGGGTCCGTAACGGTCAGAGCTTTTCCTTCCTTGATCTGTTTTACAAAGAGCGGTATTACCGATCCTCTCGATGCCATAACGTTGCCGTAGCGCGTGCCGCAGAGCACTGTCCTCGATTCTTCGCCTTCGGTCCGTGCCTTTGCCACCATAAGTTTTTCCATGAGCGCCTTCGACATGCCCATGACATTAATGGGATAAACAGCTTTGTCGGTACTCAGAACAATCACCCTTTGAACGCCGTGGGCCAGTCCGGTATTGAGAACATTCTCCGCTCCGATTATATTGGTCCTCACGGCCTCCATCGGGTAAAACTCACACGATGGCACCTGCTTCAGCGCTGCCGCGTGGAAGATCAGATCGACCCCGTTCATGGCGAAATTGAGGCTGTCGTAATCCCGCACGTCACCGATATAAAACTTCACCTTAGGATTGTTGAGTTCTATCCTCATATCTTCCTGTTTCTTCTCATCGCGGCTGAAGATACGAATCTCTTTTACCTCTGTATCAAGAAACCGCCTGAGGACAGAATTACCAAAAGACCCTGTGCCACCCGTTATCAGCATTGTTTTGCCGGCAAACAATTTACACCCCTCCAAAGATAGACTGAAGCATGCGAATTAGAAATCGCTCAACTAGTGGTTTCACCGATGTATTCTATGAGGCAGCAGGATACCGGGGAAGTTCTTCAATAATCGAGCGCTAAACATGTAATCCGAGGTCATATTATTTAACAATAGCGTGAGACTGTCAACAAAAATTAGGTCTTACGGAAACACATTCACTCACCCACCGCATCGCGTTCAGGTGAGTGGTCCCTAATTGCGGCGGTCCCGTCGGTGCAGGATTGGCCTAGCCTCGCCTGAAGAAGCCCAAGGAGAAAGAACCCGAAAATGCCCGGGTACGGCTGGCGTAACCCCACCTTCAGGGAATTATCCAAAATGAATATGACAAACGTCCCCAATACCGCTGCGAGCAAAAACCTGTCAACGCGCAACGTGGCCCTGCACCGGTACGTACTCCTAGCGGTATGAATGAGCAGACAAAGCAGCGGGAGCAACGCCAGGAATCCAAAATTGTAAAGAAGGTCAAGGTAATAATTATAAGCACTCGGGTGAACGCGGCGATCAGGACGCTGCGCGTGTCCAAAGAAGAATTCTTTAAAACCCCCAAGACTTCCGCTAATGTGGAACTCCCAGTGTTTCAGACGGTCTCCCAGGTTGTGCGGTGACAATACTTCCGAGGCAAGCCTGCTCTTTTCCCGCGATATTTCCAGGATATCTGAAAGGGTTTGCGGGACTTTGCCCTGATCCGCCATTTTCGTGAGCAAACTGTAAGATACGCCAATGGTAATCACCAGCACAAGTAGAAAGACCGCAACTCGCCGGGAGACGACTGCCGGCTCAGGTATCCATAATGCGGCAGCGATCATGCCGAAAAGAATAAGAAGGACCTCGATGGAATACGAAGCTCCAGCATAGATGGCCATCAACGGCAGGAGTATGGTGAGGACCGTTTTCCAGCGGCCTCGAGGTCTCCACAGACAGATGAAAGCCATTCCATAAACCATCACAGTAATAACAGAGACGTAATGGAGATGCTGATAAATACTGAACGCATAGAGATATGGGGTAAGGATCAGTAGTCCCTGGGCCCAGGAACAGAGCAGTTGTACCGGCACTATCATACACACGACGATCAGACATGCCTTTTCAAATTCACCATCTCCCACCGCACCTCCATACATCTCCCCGAGGACCAATCCGAGAGCCGGCAACAGGTACTGGGCCATAAGGACGAGCCGAGCCGTCACACCACCGGGTTCCTGTACCGTCAGCGCCGCAAGAACCAACGTCAGTGCCGTGAAAAAGAAAACGGTAAGGGAACGATGGGCATCCCTGAATCTCCCAAGAAGCAGGATTCCGGCAAACAGGACAATTACCGAGACAGGTATCGGCAATTGTTTCAACAACAGACCGGTATCGAAAACGAAAGTGCTGTCTCTGAACAAAACGCTGCCGCCCAGTTGGAAGAAGACGGGAAGGAATACGAGACCACCGATGACGTACAATTTCGCTTTTTCGAGAGACCTTGATATCTTCATCTCCCCACCCGTCCGCTGGGCACTCCAGTAAAAGCAAAAGTTTACGATTGCACTGAAAAGGTACAAACCCTCAAGCGAACGTCCTCCGAGCAGGTAGTAGAAATAGGGAATGACAACCACGATCAGGATGTTCGACAGGACATCAGAACCGAATATCTCCACGTTCATGTTCCTCTGAAGCATCATGATGCGCCTGTGGAGTGCAACTATCATTACTGCGCCACCCGAAAAGGACAGGCCTACTGACGTCCAGAAATTGGGGCTTTTATTGAGAAGAGTCGCCAGGTTCGGGTAGCACAGGGCAACTGCCGTGATCGCGCTTCCAAAGAGAAAGAGGGCCGGCGCGAGCCAGGATATAAGCTTGAAGGCCATTCCTTTCCTGCCATCGCGATGGTTGCGAAGGGCAAGACTGGGGCCTATGGAACTATTGTATATGGTAGGTATCAAACCACCTATTGCAAACGCTGTAAAGAGGTCACCGGCCAACACACGCCCGACAAGCAATATAATGGAAAGCCTGAATACATAAACGGTTATACCGATGATTGCCGTTGACCCAAGATTGGGTGCCAGTTTTCCCAGGTTATGCAAGAAAGTGACGGGAGCGGTGGGTCTGGTCATCCTGCCGCTTATCAATGCTGCGAGAGGCGCCAAC
>CAIQJW010000322.1 GCA_903872255.1 uncultured delta proteobacterium
AAGCCCACAAAACGCTGCGACGCACGTTCATCGGCCGCTCCTTCCGGAAGACAGCATCTGCGATACGTTCTTCCTGACCGCCTCGAGGACCTTGTTCAGGTTTCTGAGATCTTTTTTGGGTATTCCTGCCATAAGCTTAAGGACCCCCTCGAGATAACCGGGCTCCAGGGAACCCGCCATCGTTTCACCCTTATCCGTCATTGCGATCATATGCACCCTTCTATCTTTCGGATGCGGCCGCCGCATGACAAGCCCCGTCTTCTCCAGCCTGTCAATTATCCCCGTCATATCGGCCTTGTTTACGACAAGGCGCCGGCCAAGCGCCGATTGCGAGAGAGACCTTCCGCTGGCATATTTGAGCTGCATCAGGACATTGAACTGCGCGTCTGTAAGATCGCTTCCCTGGAAATACCTGAACGATGCGCGGGAGATCATTGTGCCTGTGTAGATAATGTTTAAAAGGCTTTCATGCTCGACAGTCTGTATGGGTTTATCAAGCCCGAGCTCTTCAGCAAGGCCCATAAGCGCCCTCCTTTAGTATACATATGAACTATTCACATATATACTATGTTTCCAGGCTTCTGTCAACACTCAAAGAGGTTCTCTTAAGTTTTATAAAATTCTTCCGATAAAAAACGCGAGGATACAGTGACAGACCCGATTTCGTCCATTATGAGATATGCGATGACCCGTAATAACGCTGCCATGTCTTTGGTAAAAAACCGTATGGAAGCGGAAGCGGCTGTGGCACAGGTCATAATGGAGGCGGCCCTCAACATCGAGCGCATGGCGTCAGGGGACACTGGAACCAATATCGATATTTACGTCTAATCCCGTTTACCTTTCTTACACTTCTAGAAACTGATATAATCTACCATTCATTTCTTAAAAGGCTTAGCAAACTTCCGCGGACGAGGAGGTTACCCGGGATGACCACAGATATATCATTCAAGAGGGGGAGACGGACACCGACCCTTTTCAGGCTCCTCATGGAACGCTACACAAAGGAAGGGTTGAGCGATCGCTATATTGTCCTGAAATGGGAAGAGTGGGGAAAGAGCCGCTCGTTGTCGATCTTCAGGGCCATGAAGAACAATCGCATTGTAGGCTGGATATTTTACGACAGAAAGACAAGCACGATCGAAGAGATACTGACAAACACCGGATGGAAAGGCAAAGACCCCAGGGGCTCAATGATCGACACCCTGATCAACAGGGAAAGCCTCGTCGCGGCCTCGGTGCTGAAGGACGATGCACGCCAATATCAGTTCCTGCTTGACTACGGTTTTCGGCCGGCCTTTTCTACAAGATCCGATGGGTTCACTATCACAAAGATGGAATTGAGCACCGCATTGCTCCTCGACAGAACCCGCGCCGAAAAACCTTTCCATTCGTACCGGAAAAGAGAACGCGTCGCCATCGAAAAAATACCCCCCACACAGACATACGACGAGATAAAGCAAGGCATCTTAAGCCTTATCGAGAAGCTAGGCGGCATCAGGCGGTTCGTAAAACCTGGTCAGACGGTAGCCATAAAACCCAACATTGTCAGTGATCATGGGCTGAAGGACGGCAAGGTGACAGGCGGCGTCGTCACGGACATTCGCGTCGTAAAAGCGCTCACGGAAATACTGCTCGGCATTGCCTCTCATATCTACATTACCGAGGGATCATCAATAAATCGCAGCGCAACCGGCAAGATGTTCACCCATTACGGCTACGATGACATCGTCGGTCTTGACCCGCAGAAAGTAACGCTCGTTGACCTCAACAACGACAGACTCATCGAGAAACGCGTGCCCGGTGCAAAACGCCTGTTTTCGCGAAAGGTTCCCGCGACACTGGAAATGGTCGACGTGATAATAAATGTCCCCGTGCTGAAGATCCATTTTGCTGCGATTGCATCACTTGGCATCAAGAATCTTCAGGGCGCAATGCCGCCTCTTGAGAAATATATGTCGCATTTTTTCGGGCTCTGGCAAAACCTGGTGAACATTCACCATCTCATCAAGCCAAAATTGATAATCATCGACGGCTTGACCGGGCTTGAAGATTTCGGCCCCATCTCCGGGACCCCAAAAAAGACCAACCTTTTGATAGGCGGGACAAACCCTGTCGCAGTTGATTCGGTGGCCATGCAGGTCATGGGGCTCGACCCGAAATCGTCACCCCCTGTATTTCTTGCCTGGATGCAGGGACTTGGCCCGCTCGAGACGAACAAGATCGATATTATCGGTCCATCCGTGGAGGATGTCACCCAGAGATTTGTTCAGCCTGTCATCGATGTCAATGGCGGCCCATCCCTCAAAATACACGCGGAACACGCGTGCCCCGGCTGCAAAGGGTACCTGCATTTTGTCCTGTCCAAGCTGCGCAAACCGGACCCGGCCGACCCTCGGCGGCTTATTATCGACAGGCCGCTCAAAAAACCGGTCAATATCTTTCTCGGCCCCTCAAACGGACAGGGGTTAAAGGCAGACGAGGTGAATATTTTCCTGGGCCTGTGCCAACAGCACAACGCACAAACAGGGACACATCTGCCCGGATGCCCGCCTCATGCAGAGGTGTTGACATCCGGTATCTTCCACCTCTTCCCCGACATCGAACGCCCGAAGTATGCGGACGAGACAGAAGAATCTAAATTGGGCAAGATGCTTGAGGAAATCCTTAAAGATCGTGAATCGTGAATCGTGAATCGTGAATCGTGAATCGTGAATCGTGAATCGTGAATCGTGAATCGTGAATCGTGAATCGTGAATCGTGAATCGTGAATCGTGAATCGTAAGGAGTTCTAATAACCTGAAAATCCTTAAATTCATTCCGGCGGCTTTTGCATCGGAATGATGAAGAACAAAAACACACCTTACGATTTACGATTTACGATTTACGATTTCTCACACTCCCCATCCACCGGACACCTTTATCTCAGTCCCTGTGATGTATGACGCGTCATCGGATGCAAGGAAGGCCACTACCCTCGCAACCTCTTCCGGTTCCCCTATCCTTCCCAGGATGCTCTCCGCAATGATGGGGTCCCTGTGTTTTTCCGGCATTTTCATGATTGGCGGGGTCCTGATCATACCCGGCACAACGGCATTTACCGTTACCCCGTCTTTGCCGCCCTCACGCGCCAGAGTTTTTGTAAGGCCCAGCACACCGGCCTTTGCTGCGGCGTATGCCACTTCACCCTTGGCCCCCATGAGGCCGTAAATAGAACTGATATTGACTATCCGGCCCCATTTTCTTTCGCGCATCCGGGGCAAAAGAAGCTTTGAAAGCAGGAACGGTACGCCGAGATGGATCGACAGGACCGCATTATAATCATTTATATCGATCCTGGCACTGATCCCCGGCCTGTCAAATCCCGCGTTATTAACGAGTATGTCCACTGCGTTGTCCGCGAGAATCTCGTCGATCACCTTGACAAGAGGCTGCGTACGGGTAAGATCGATCAGCCTGTAATCGACCTCGGCACCACCCGCCTCTAATTCCTTTGCAACATGCGGAAGCGTTTTCTTGTTCTTGTCGAGGAGGATAAGGCGCGCTCCACGCCCGGCAAAAACCTCGGCACACGCCCTCCCGATGCCCTGCCCTGCCCCTGTGATCAACGCAGTCCTGTTTTTCAAGCTCATAGCTCACCTTTAACCGACAAGATTTTAGTAAAACCGTCGTATTTTACCGCATAGCATGCGAAGGATACAATAAAATGTCAAAATACTTGATTTCTTCACCGCTTTCATTTATTCCCTATAGTCAAGAACGACCTGGAGTAAAAAATATGGAACTATTTGTAGTGATGGACAAGGCATTGCTCGGCCGGGGGGCATTCGGCATTTTTTCAAGTCTGGATAAGGCCCAATCGTTTATCGAAGAACTTACATTTCACAGTGTGGTCCTGGCTTTTCCCCTGATAGGCGCCTACGTGGGACCGGGAAAGATCTATGCCGCGCATTCGTACGATAATTTTTATGATACGTACGTTTTCGAGGGAATATATTCCCAAAGCGAACTTGCCTACGATGCAGTCGGACAAAAGGGCCTAATCATCGAATTTGTGATCGACCTGCCCGGTGAAAAAAAGATAATAGCGTAGGACCGCCCCCGACATGGCGGGAAAACTTCTGAGCCATATACGGTACACGGTCAAGTTTGCACGGGACGGCGCCGAAGCGTCTTTTTTTTGTGCCAAATCCGCTGTTTTTGCAGTTTGTGCGGAAATCAATTAATATAGCGTTGTAAAGTAACGGGTTAAGAAAGGGGAGTAGCGTCCATATCGGCATCATCGTCAACACGTCGGAGAGCGAACCGACCGGTGCGCCGGTTACTGCAAACGTAACGAGCGAGACCTTTGCCTGAACGGTATACGCATTAGTTTTTTCAGACAGGTATATTGCATCATTGGAAAGGGAGAAAACAATATGGACAAAAACCGGTATCACCTGGAACAGCCGGAAGCACTGTATAAACATCTCGGCACCCGGCCTGAAGGCCTCACGGCGCAAGAAGCCGTCCAAAAACTTGACCAATTCGGTCCGAACGAATTAAAGGCAAAGAGAAAAAAAACACCTTTTATGATGTTCCTTGACCAATTCAAGGATTTCATGATCCTCATCCTGATAGCGGCTGCCGTAGTGGCGGGCGTAATCGGCGAATTAACAGACACGCTCATCATTATAGCAATTATTATCGCAAACGCGGTTATCGGTTTCGTCCAGGAATACCGGGCGGAAAAGGCCATAGAGGCATTGAAGCAGATGGCGGCACCTACAGTCAACGTCCTGCGGGACGGCCGTGCCGAGTCGATCGCCTCCCGCGAGGTGGTGCCGGGTGATATTGTCCTTCTCGAAGCGGGGGCAATTATTCCTGCAGACATGCGGCTCATCGAGAACGCCCGGTTAAAGGTCGATGAAGCTGCGCTGACCGGGGAATCTGTACCCGTGGAAAAATCGACCGGCGAACTGTCGGACCCGGGGCTGTCAATTGGCGATAGGGTCAATATGGCGTATAAAGGAACGGTGGTCACATACGGCAGGGGTTCGGGTCTGGTCGTCGGCACGGGAATGGAGACGGAACTCGGCAATATAGCGTCCATGCTGCAGGACGAGAACGAAGTGAGAACACCCCTTCAAAAACGTCTAACCGTATTTGGAAAGAACCTGGCAATCGTTATTCTCGTCATATGCGCGCTCGTCTTTCTGATCGGCCTTTTACAGGGCGTAAAACCGCTTCTGATGCTTCTCACTGCCATTTCACTTGCCGTTGCGGCCATACCCGAGGCATTGCCCGCCGTGATCACGATATCGCTCGCCCTCGGCGCGAAAAAAATGGTCAAAAAGAACGCCCTGATCAGACGGCTCCCTGCTGTTGAGACCCTGGGTTCTGTAACATATATCTGCTCCGACAAAACAGGGACCCTCACGTACAACCGGATGACCGTCGAAGAGATATATGCGGAAGGCTTTGTCATTACAAGAACAGACCCAAAGATGCGTAATTTTGAGGAATTGATGATGGGGCTTGCCCTCAATAATGATTCCCGCGAAGGCAATGGCGGTTTTTTGGGTGATCCTACGGAAGTCGCCCTATATGTAATCGCCAGAGAAAACGGCTTCAAAAGGGAGGACACCGAAGCGAAATATCCGCGTATCGGGGAAATCCCTTTTGACTCCGACCGTAAATCCATGACAACAATTCACCGGCATCCTGACGGACACTTTATCTCGTACACAAAAGGGGCATCCGACATGCTCCTTGAAAAGGCCAATTCTATGCTGGTAAACGGCAAAGCCGAGCCCGTTGCCAGGGACGAGATCCTGGCAGCCAACGATGACATGGCGAAAAGAGGCCTGCGTGTCCTGTGTATTGCAAAAAGAGAATGGGACGCCCTTCCCGAAGGCCTTCCCGTAAACGTGGTTGAAAATAACCTGATGATACTCGGCCTTGTCGGCATGATGGATCCTCCCCGCGAGGAGGCGAAACAGGCCGTACATCTGTGCAGGACTGCCGGGATCAAGCCCGTTATGATAACAGGCGACCATCCCATTACAGCGGCCGCGATCGCAAAAAGGATCGGGATCCTCGAAGAAAATGGCCGTGTTATCACGGGAAAAGAACTTGCAGAGATCCCCGATCATGAATTTGCGGAAAGAGTTGAAAATATTGCGGCATACGCCCGGGTGGCTCCCGAACAGAAATTGAAGATCGTCAAGGCCCTTCAGGCCAGGCACCAGTTCGTTGCTATGACGGGTGACGGTGTCAACGATGCCCCCGCACTCAAGCGTGCCGATATCGGTGTCGCTATGGGGATCACGGGAACTGATGTCTCTAAGGAGGCAGCGGCGATGATCCTTCTCGACGACAATTTTTCGACGATCGTGCAGGCAGTAAAGGAAGGCAGGAAAATTTATGACAATATCCGCAAATTTATACGGTACCTGCTTGCGACAAATACCGGCGAGATCCTGACCATATTTTTCGCCCAGCTTCTCGGTTTTCCTATTCCCCTCCTTCCCATACATATCCTCTGGATCAATCTGGTCACGGACAGCCTTCCGGCCCTTGCTTTATCGGTAGAGCCGGCAGAAGACGATGTCATGCAGCGGCCCCCGAGGGATCCAGGCGAAAGCATATTCGCCCACGGCCTCGGCATCCAGACCATCTGGGTGGGAACCCTCATGGCCGCTCTCGTGCTTTCCGTACAGTACGTTTCTATGAATTTAGATAACGGGAAATGGCAGACTATGGTCTTTACGGTGCTGTGCTTTACGCAGCTCGCCAACGCGCTCGCAGTGCGGTCAGATAAAAAATCACTTTTCCAGCAGGGGTTACTTTCAAATAAAGCTATGCTGGGTGCAGTGATCTTATCCGTTCTCATGCAGCTTGCCGTAATATACATTGCTCCGCTTAACGGAATTTTTAAAACACAGCCTTTGACCCTCGGGGAACTGGCGGCATGTGCGGGGATTTCGGCAATAGTCTTCGTTGCGGTCGAGATCGAGAAACTGATACGCCGGGCAATGACCGGGCGCAAAAAGGCTCATAATTGATTTTGGAGAATTGGTTCCGTTATACTTGAGATTATGGAAGACAAAGTAAGAAATGCCTATGTAGCCTATTTCGATGTCCTGGGATTCACATCGCGTTTTTTGTCCGGAGATCTCCAGAACAGGTATGAAAAGCTTGTCGATGCCATCGACAGGGTCAAGGATGACGATATAACATGCTTTCTCTTCTCTGACAGCATCGTCATTACCTCCCGGTCATTTGCCAAGGTCAGGGAAACGGCCCGTTCCATTTACACATGGGGGATACTCAACGACTTCTGGCTAAGGGGCGCAATCGCTCACGGGGGCCTGACAACACTTGATTTCTCAAGCTTCGTTACCCGCAACAGGGTAGTGCTCCCTTTCCTCGGGGAGGGGTATCTCAAGGCATATAAACTTGAATCAACCCTCAATATATCAGGAATCGCACTCGACAATATCTTCTTCGAGCCGGGAAAAGAATGCGCGGCGCTCAAAAAAGAGGCTGATTACGTCTCATACGAAGAATACCTGCCCAAACGGGGATTCGAGGACGAAAAACTCCTTCTGCTTCCCGAGGAGGGCTCGCTCAAACAGATCGTCGATACGCTGTACTTTGAAGAAATGCTGAAATCTCACGTAAATGATATCGATAAGTACATCAATACATTTATCTTCTTCATCGAGACGCTGCTGAAGACAGCCGACGACGAGACCGTCGTCAGGTTTCTGGAAAATATGCTCAAGCAGCTTGAAATGCACGGAAGCCATGTGCTTATCCCGAGCAAGATTATCATTGTCTTTGTTGCCGTTATTGAAGGGCTTATCAGGCGCTTCCGGTCGCGGGCTTTAGGTGGTTCAGGCCCCAATCCTCAGGAAATGCTCGAAACGTACGTGGGCAATATCCTCGGCAGCCTCAAGGTGCAGGGTTACCTGCCTACATTTGTCGACTATGTGCTCGAATACGATAAAAAACGGCATAGCACGGTCTATCAGGATATCAACAAACTACGGGCGGACTGGTCAGGCTTTATCTAAACAAAATAGTTCCATGATCCATGTTCCAGGTAAACGGAAGACATATATTTAGGAAAAATGTACTTTAGCGGTCTCAAGCTATGTTACGATCAGGTTAACGACGGCGTCAAAGGAATATTTGTCGTGAATGAACCCTCCGGAAATGAAATGGATGACATGGACAGAAAATTGCTCGATCTGCTGCAGGAGGAATTCCCGCTTGCCGAAATGCCGTTTCTTGAGATCGGCGAGAAGATGGGAATGACCGGGAATGAGGTGAAGGCAAGAATAGAGAGACTCAAAGCCAAGGGTTATATCCGAAGGATAGGCCCCGTTCTCGACGCAAAGAAGCTGGGTTATCGCAGCCTGCTCTGCGCCGCGGCCGTGAGGCCCGATATTATCGAGGAATTTGCGTATGCAGTCAATGCCGAACCTTCCGTTACCCATAATTACGAACGCGATGGTGCGCTTAACCTCTGGTTTACCGTGACAATGAAAACTGAGAACGATATCGATAAATTCCTGAAGGGCATTGAGGATAAATTTTCTATCACGATCCACCGGTTCCCCGAAAAAAGGACATTCAAGATCAGAACCCGGTTCATAATGGGCGAAACAGTTTAATTGCGGTCAGGAAGGACACATGACAGAAACAGATGCCGTCACATATAAGCGGGTATACCTCGTCGATGGAAATTCATATTTGTACCGCGCCTTTTACGCAACACCGCACCTGTCGAATTCACGCGGATTTCCGACAAATGCGGTCTATGCATTTGTCAGCATGATAAAAAAATTGCGCAACAGCGAGAATCCCGACATCCTTATTATTATCTTTGATTCAAAGGGCCCGTCATTCAGGGAAGAGATCTCGGCGCAATACAAGGCGCAGCGCCCCCCGATGCCTGACAATCTTTCCCTGCAGGTCCCGGTCGTAAAAGAAATAATCGGCGCCCTTGGCCTGCCGGTCCTGGAAAAAGAAGGTTTCGAGGCAGACGATATCATAGCCACCCTGACGGAACATCTCAAGGCGCACGATGACGTCATGACGTTTATCGTGACGAGCGACAAGGACATGATGCAGCTCGTCGGGGAAAAGGTCAGGATCCTCGACTCCATGAAGAACCTTGTCATCGGCGAGGCCGAGGTCAGGGAAAAGTTCGGCATTGCTCCCGGGAATATGGTCGACTATCTCGCATTGTGCGGAGATACGTCGGATAACATCCCCGGCGTGCCGGGCATTGGCGAAAAAACAGCCCGCGATCTTGTCGGAACAATGGGGTCAATTGACAACATCTACGGCCATATCGAGGAAATCGGCAAAAAGGCCGTTAAAGAAAGGTTACTGGCCGGCCGGGAAAAGGCCGAGATGAGCAGGAAACTGGCCACGTTGAGATATGACGTCCCCATCGAAACGAATATCGAGGTACTCTGCGGCCAGACGGAAAATCTCGAAGAGCTCCGAAGAATTTACAGAGAACTCGAATTTACGGCCCTGTACCGGGAGATCAAGGTCGCGGCGGGGCAAAAGAAAGAACTGAAAGAGAAGGCCCTCAGCGATCTGATATATGACCACATATATATCGCCGCGGCATTCCAGGGAAAAAATGCCGGCACCTTTCGCATCGATGCATTTGCTGCATTCGACGGTGAAGGGGTATTTTTCTCGATGCTGGAATCCGACCTTATCACGATATTGTCTCAAGCAAAGGAGATCATTACCCACAATCTGAAACCGCTCGCCATTACAGCGGGTGATCAGCTGCGCGAAAAGAAACTTTTCGACACCATGCTCGCGGCATATCTTGTAAATCCGCTGAGAAAAGACTTCACTCTCGGACATATGCTGGAGGAATATTGTGATGTTGCCCCTGCCGAAATGGATGCGGCATTGTCCCTTCGCGACATGGCGGCATGCCTTCCCGGCCTTGCCGATACGCTTCGTGCACAACTTGGAGAGCTTGATCTTTCTGATCTTTATTTTGGAACAGAATTGCCGCTCGTTGAAGTCCTTGCCGATATGGAAATTGCCGGGGTCAGGGTGGACAGGCGCAAGCTCGGCGAACTGTCGCGGGATTTCGATCAGCGTCTGACGCGGATAATAAAGGATATCTACGTACATTCGGATGGCCCGTTCAACATTAATTCCCCTCAGCAGTTATGCCGCGTTCTTTTCGACACGCTGGGACTGACGCCTGTCAGGAAAACAAAAACAGGATATTCAACGGATACGGGGGTCCTGGAAATTCTTTCCGAAAGCCATCCTCTTCCGGCCATGATACTTGAATACCGGTCGCTAACAAAACTCAAAAACACGTATATTGACGTATTGCCGACCCTTATCAATCCCGGGACAGGACGGATACACACGACATTCAACCAGATGGTGGCTGCCACGGGGCGCCTGTCAAGCAGCGACCCTAACCTTCAAAATATCCCGATACGCGGAGTGGAAGGCCTGAAAATACGCGAATCCTTTATACCCGCCGACGGGTGCCTCCTTCTGTCCTCCGATTATTCGCAGATAGAGCTTCGGGTGCTTGCGCACCTGTCGCGGGACCAGGAGCTTATCGATACGTTTCACAGGAATGAGGACATTCATGCACGGGTAGCCGCAAATGTCTTTGGAGTAGCAACCGATTTAGTCACCGCCGATATGCGCCGGGCAGCGAAGGTCATTAATTTTGGGATCATATACGGGATGAGCGCCTTCGGCCTGTCGAAAGAACTCGGGGTCGGCCAGAGGGAGGCGCAGAAATATATCGACAACTACTTTGAGCGCCACAAGGCCGTAAGGGCTTTTATGGATGGCATTAAAGAAAGCGCCCGGGAAAAGGGGTACGTGAGAACGCTCCTCGGCAGGATGCGGTTCATACCCGAAATCAATAACAGCGATCCGACAGTAAGGCAGCTTGGGGAAAGGGCCGCGATGAACACCCCCATCCAGGGAACGGCCGCAGATATTATCAAAGCCGCCATGATCAACATACACCGCGTAATCCGGCAGCAAGGATTTAAATCGAGGCTAATCCTTCAGATACACGATGAACTGCTTTGTCAAATAACTCAAGAAGAAGCCGCGGACATGATCGAACTCGTCCGCCACGAAATGGAGAATGTCGTTGTGCTTGATGTTCCCCTTATCGTTTCCATCGGAACGGGGCATAATTGGGCCGAGGCCCATTGACCGGAACCCGCGACGAGACCGCGAGCAATTCGGCGCAGGCGATAAAAACAAATACCGAAAAATAGATCCAGAAAAGGAAGGCCAGGAATACACCGTATGCGCCGAAAAATGCCGTGAACCGTCCTATGTAAAGGACAAAATACTGGAAGAAATACTTTCCTGCATGCCACAGCACAGCTCCGAGTAAAGCCGCAAAGAAAAGTTTCTTTTTGTCTCTGACCGGCGTGAGAAAATAATAAAGGAACAAGAACATCCCGGTGACGAGCAGAAGGTCCATGACGGAAAAAGAAACCCTGGTCATAAACCCGCCGAGTGTTTTCAACACTTTTACCTGAATGATCAGCGAAAAAACGAAGCTGAAAAAGATCAGCGTCTGTATGAAGGCGAAACTCAATGTAAGAAAAATTTCCTCCTGTTTGCCCTTGATAAACCCCTTGCGGACCGTCCCGAAAATCATCTGAAATGCCGGTCGCATCACCGCAAAAAGACGTGACGTGAACAGAAGGAGGAAGAGAAGGCCTAAGGGACCCGACAGACGCTTCGACAGGGATATGAGATTCAATTCCCTGAGGAGTTTTTTCACGATGACAGCATTATAAGGCTCCGGGATTATGCTCGCTATGTACCTCTCCATATGCGCTGCCGGGTGGCTCATATCGATAACATAGCCGATGATGAAAAGGGAAAAAAGTGTGAATGGAATAAAGGTCAGCAGGATATAAAAGGAAATAGACGATACCATGATGTTGGCGTGATCCGCCTGGTATTTTTTGAAGACCTTCTTTATCGTGGAGAAGACGCGCCCCGTCATATCCCGGCAATTATTTACAATGTTCATTATCTATTATATAACGAAAATAGGTAATAGGTAATGGGTTATAGGTAATAGGAATACCAGGGACAGTCTACAGGATGTTTGTTTTCCCCATAACCCATAACCTCTAATCATTCATCCAATTCTTATCCTCGGGTCAGCCACCGCGTACGAGACATCTGCTATCAGGTTGCCTATCAGTGTGAGGAATGCACCTATTACCAGGATGCCCATAATGGTGGGATAATCCCTGGCCATGACGCTGAAATAGAAAAGCTGGCCCATACCGGGTATCGAGAAGATGCTCTCGAAGATGACGCTTCCCCCTATGAGTCCCGGCACCGAAAGGCCGAGGATGGTAATGACCGGCAAAAGGGCGTTGCGCAGGGCATGTTTGCGGATGACTATTTTTTCCGGAAGGCCTTTGGCATAGGCGGTCGTAATGTATTCCTGCCTGAGGACCTCGAGAAGGCTGCTTTTCATGTAACGCGATATGCCCGCGAGGCTTCCCACGGCGGATATTGCCACGGGAAGGACGAGGTGCCGCGCTATATCGGCGATCTTTTCGAGGATGTTCATATCCTGGAAATCGTAGGATTTTATACCCGAAACAGGAAGTATCTCCAAATACACCCCGAAAAAGATCATCGCAAGTAAGGCCACCCAGAATGTCGGAGCGGCATATCCGGCGAAGACAAAAGATGTCAGCAGTTTATCCATGATAGAGTCTTTGTAACGGGCGCAATAAACGCCTATGGGGATGCCGAATATAAAGATAAGCCCCATGGAAAGAAGATTAATGAGTATGGTGATCGGAAGCCTTTCCTTGATCTTGTCGATAACGGGCCGGCGGTCTGTGGCGAACGATGTTCCGAAATCGAACCTGACGATCCTCTTGAGCCATGTCCAGTATTGAACATGGAGAGGTTTGTCGAGACCGTAAAATGCACGGATCCTCTCGCGGGCCTCCTTTGTGACCTTGGGGTTCATCTCGGCTTCGAGCATACCGGGTTCACCCGGAACAAGATGAATGACCGCAAAAGAAACGAGAGTGATCCCGAATATCATCGGGATCATGAATAAAAGCCGTTTAGCGAGATACTGCAGCATGAATTCTGTACCTCACCTGTTTTTCCGGAACGTACCACTTGATAAAATTATACATAATTCCGGCCGGGCCCGGGTCGATCCCCTTAAAACGCCGACTAAGGGCAACCGTGCTGTACGGAACGAAAAGGAAGGTATAAGGCTGGTCTTCAGAGAGCACCTCCTGGATCCTGTCGATATATTTTTTTCTGCCGGCCTGGTCCATGGTATGGCGTGCTTTTACCAGTAACTCGTCTATCTCCTTATTTTCGTACGATGTAAAGTTCAATTCCTTGGGTCCCTGCTTCGAAGAATGCCAGATATCGAAAAGATCGGGGTCATTGGGTATTGTCCAGCCTAAAAGAACTGCGTCAAAATTTTTCTTGTCTATAAAATCATTGACAAGGGTTGCCCATTCGAGAACGCGTATTTTCATCGTGATGCCGATAGCTGAAAATCGGCGCTGTATAAGCTCGGCGCTTTGTATGCGCACGGTATTCCCCTGGTTGACGAGGACAGTGAATTCGAACGGGATGCCGTTTTTCCTTATTTTGCCGTCCTGACCCCGTTCAAATCCGGCCTCCTTCAAAAGGGCGAGCGCCCGTTCAGGATCGTATGCGAACTTCTTCACGTTGCCGTTGTATGCCCACATGTCAGGCTTGAAGGGCCCCGTGGCCTCTATTCCCTGCCCGAGAAGGATCCCGTCGATTATCTCCTGCTTGTTCACGGCATGGGCGAGCGCCTGGCGGACCCTTTTGTCCTTGAAGAACTTGTGCTTGAGGTTGTAGCCGATATATGTATACGCAAATGCAAGGTATTTATACCTGTTGAACTCCCGTTTAAAGGCGGGATAATCCGTCTGTTTGACATATTGCAGCGGTGTCAGCCCCATCATATCGATCGAGCTATTTTTGAGCTCGAGGAACATTGTCGCAGTATCGGGAATGATCTTCATCATGTACTTCCCGATATACGGCCGGCCTTCGAAATATTCCGGATTGGCGGTCAGGATCACGCGATCACCGGGCACCCATTCCGTAAAGACAAAACGCCCCGTGCCAACCGGTTTCCTCTTAAGGGGTGAGGCGGTAATGTCCTGTCCTTCCAGAAGGTGCCGCGGCAGGATCCCGGAGGACCAGCTGATAAGTGCGGGAGCAAAAGGCCTGTCATAGGTTACCCTGAACGTATAGTCATCGAGCATTTCGGCTTTTTTCACGAGCTTGAAATCTCCCGAATACGGGGTCGGCGTTTTTGGATCGATCGTGACCTTGTACGTGAACATTACATCCTGGGCGGTAAAAGGCTTGCCGTCATGCCATTTGACGCCCTTGCGGAGTTTGAATGTTATCGACAGATTGTCTTTCGATATAACCCATGATTCGGCCAGATCGCCCACAATATTCAGGTCCCTGTCATATTTGACAAGCCCGTTATAGACATAGGAAGCGATCTCGTGCGACGACGAATCGCTGGCAAGGATCGGGATGAGATTGGAAGGCTCGCCGATCGAGCCCGTTACGATCATGTCACCGTATGCAGGCGTGCCCGGATCATCATATGATGCCGCATCTTTTTTCTTGCCGCACGAAAGAAGGAGCGCAAAACAAAGAAAAAAAAGCAGGATCAGTCTTTTTTTGGTTGCCATTGCCACAATTGAAGCTAATTCTAGCAGATAAGCCCCGGCAAAGTAAAGAAAGCCTGGCCGGAACCGAACTCAAGGGTTTTAATGCGCTTCCTGTTTAATCTCTTGAAAACGTTTGGCGAATCCTATATAACATGAGTTGGGTCTGCAAGGAGTGTAATACCGGCGCCGAACGTACTTAACTCATCGATTTGATCTGCCGCGAGCCCTGTTGCCAATGAAACGATTGGAGTCTGGTTACTAAAATGTACATCAATGCCATCTCACATTATTTGCCGTCAACGCTTATCCAAAACAATTATTATACACAGCTTAAAGGCTTTACCGATGAATGGATATTTCAAAGATCGGGTATCAGGCAGCGCACATGGGCCGCAGATAACGAAAACACCCATACGATGGCCATTGAGGCAGTCGCGTCTCTCGTTAACGGGTTGCCCCGCGATATATCAGATGTTGACCTTATCGTTGGTGCGACCTACACACCTTATGACACGGTGGGGACCCTTGCGCATGCAGTGCAGGGCCATTTCAATATACATCCGGCAGCAGCCGTTACCATTACCTCGGCGTGCTCTTCATTTATAAATGCAGTTGAAATAGTCGAGGGTTATTTCGCAACAGGTAAATCAAAAAAAGCCCTTGTGATCGCTTCCGAACATAATCACAGCTACAGCAGCGAAGATTGCGATCAATCGGCACATCTCTGGGGAGACGGCGCCGGATGCGTTCTCATCTCTGCCGAACGATGCTCGCCCGGCGACATTCAAATTATCGATGTGCATACTTCAGGTTTGGGTCATATCGGTAAAGGTGTCGGCGGGATTTGTTTAAAGCCATCCGCTGGCGGGCTGACAATGCCGTATGGCCGGGATATTTATATCAATGCCTGCAAATTTATGGCGGCCGAAGCAAGGGATATCGTAGAAAAGAACCGATACATGCTCGATGATATAAATTATCTTGTGCCCCACCAGGCAAATTCCAGGATAATGGATCACGTTGCAAAAATCCTCGGCCTCGACGCGTCCAAAGTCATCTCGAATATAGAGGATACGGGCAATACCGGTTGCGCCAGCACACTTATATGCCTTTCGCAAAACTGGCAGAGGTTTACAAAAGAGGACCTCATCGTTGTCACCGTATTCGGCGGGGGATATTCCAGCGGCGCAATGTTGCTTAGAAAATAGGTGATGAGTTATGGACCTTCTTAAAGCTATACACGACAGAAGGAGTGTCAGGAAATATAGAAGCGATGACGTCCCTGACGAGATATTGACCGAGATCCTCGAAGCGGCCCGGCGTTCGCCGTCGTGGGCGAATACTCAGGTTTGCCGCTTTATCGTCGTCAAAGACGCCGGGGTAAAGGAAGGCCTGCAAAATTGCCTCGGCCCCCAGAATCCCGCAAGGGCCGCCATTATTGAGGCACCCGTCGTTATCTGTGTTGCCGCACAAAGAAATATGTCGGGGTGCCGCAACGGGACACCGACGACGAACAAAGGCGACTGGTTTATGTTCGATGCCGGAATTGCGATGGAACATATCTCTCTCGCCGCATGGAGCTTCGGCCTGGGTTCGGTCCACGTTGGAAGCTTTGATGCAAAAAAAGCGGAAGATATCCTGCAGATCCCTGAAGGGTACAGCATTACGGGAATGATGCCCGTCGGGTACTTCGACGAGGTACCCCGTCAGGCTCCGCGAAAACCCCTTTCCGAGATCACATACATCAATCAATTCGGCCGGGCACTTTTTGGCGACAAATAATAGAAAATAAATACTGATTTCACGCCGGGCACACGGTGGGCGGACTCTTACCCATACCCCAGTTCTTCGAGCCTCTCTTCCGTCATGCCGATGTAATGGGCTACCTCGTGTACGACCGTGACCTCTATCTCCTCCTCCAGTTCTTCCCGGGTTTCGCACATTTCCTCGAGAGGTTCCTGAAAAAGATAGATCATATCGGGATAGAGCGGGGGGACCGTGACCGAGCGTTCGATCATGGGAACACCTTGGAAAAGGCCGAGCGGGTATTCGCCGGGCGGGATCTCCATTTCCCTCATCATTCGCCGCGATGGCCTTTTTTTCACAGAGATCACGATATTTTCAAGATACTGTCTTATCTCGTTGGGGATGTTCTCTATCGCTTTTGCGACTATTCGGTCAAATTCAGTTTCATCCAGTTTGATCGGCATAGATATCTTCCCGGGAAAATGAAATCAAAAACGTGCATGCGGCATTTTATCGATCCTTTCGAGAATGGCGACAAATTCACTGAGAATGATCGCCGTGGCCCCCCATACTTTTCTTCCGTGCACATCAAAATAGGGAATGCGCCGCTCTGTCCCGTCTATGACCCAATTTTCGACACTTATGTTTCTTGCGTCAAAAAAATGAGAAACGGGAACCTCGAGAATATTGAGGACTTCATCCTCCTCAATCATAAAGGCCGGACGGTAAGGCAGATATGCAATGAACGGGTAAACATGAAAATTGCTTGGTTCTATATATATGGGTGTCAACTCACCCAGTATGCTCACATCGTCACCGCACACACCAAGCTCTTCGCACGTTTCGCGAAGAGCCGTCCCGGCAAGCGACATATCCCCGGGTTCAGCACTTCCGCCGGGCAAACTGACCTGGCCCTTATGAACGGTCACCTTGTCGGTGCGAACCGTCAGAACGATAAAGGGTGTATTGGGTTCGTCGCCCGGATAGATGAGCAGCATGACGGCCCCGACTGCCTGGGCCCCCTTCCCGGGTGGAGGCGCGAATGCCCGGTGCGATGGTGACATACGCACCTGCGCCTCATAACCCGGCAACGGCATCTGCAATGCCTTTTTTATATTCTCAGGAGTAAACCTGTCCCCGATAACGCCCTCTTTAACCTAGAGAACCCCCAGACCAACGCCAACCATGCCAGGGCCGGAATCGTATGCTTCCGTCAAGGCCCGGGAATCATCTTCGATCTCGCCCTCGATGCGCATGGTTACCTTTCTGATCTCGGCGATTATTCCAATACCCGTTTTGAAGGGATCCTTGGCCGAACTTATCTGTGCTATTGCCATTTCTTCAACATTCTTGAGTGCCGCAATAAGACCTTTGTCGATCTTGAGAGCTTCCTTCTTGGGGGGTGCAGCTTTTTTCTTTGCCTTTGGTTTCACCGCTGCCATACAACACCTCCTTTAAGATGTGTCAGCATCGCATATGGGGAAAATCCCTAAAACCCGGAAAGTTTATCCATACCTTAATTATATTGTTAATAGTTCATTCGTCAAGCGACTTGTGAAAAACATAGTTATGTCCATCACACCGCCGGGATGACGGCGGGCGGGGTGCCATTGGTACGTCGGCAGTCCACGATGTCGTGACGCTCAACACGCAGAACGTAGAACGGTCTTTTTCAGATTCACGGCCAATATGAGTCCTTGAAAGAATTCCGCTTTTTTAATAGAATGTCCAAAACCATTCAAAAAGGAAAGACTTGGGCCGCCAGAGCAGCGACACTTCCGATTTCGATGCGGTGATAAGAAAGCATGTCTGGAAATTGGTCGCGATCGGCTCCGCCTTCGGGGT
>CAIQJW010000323.1 GCA_903872255.1 uncultured delta proteobacterium
AGGTACTCCGGGGATAACAGGCTTATCTCCCCCAAGAGTTCACATCGACGGGGAGGTTTGGCACCTCGATGTCGGCTCATCGCATCCTGGGGCTGAAGTAGGTCCCAAGGGTTTGGCTGTTCGCCAATTAAAGCGGTACGTGAGCTGGGTTTAGAACGTCGTAAGACAGTTCGGTCCCTATCTGCCGTGGGCGTAGGATAATTGAGAGGAGCTGTCCTTAGTACGAGAGGACCAGGATGGACGAACCTCTAGTGAACTGGTTGTCACGCCAGTGGCATGGCCAGGTAGCTACGTTCGGAAGAGATAACCACTGAAAGCATCTAAGTGGGAAGCTCGCCTCAAGATTAGTTATCCCGCTTGGTAGCAATACCAGGCTAAGATCCCACGAAGACTACGTGGTTGATAGGCTGATGGTGTAAGCACAGCGATGTGTTGAGCCTAACAGTACTAATCGATCGAGCGGCTTGGCCATTAATCAAAAATTTTCAATAACATATATAGTTGTCCTTAAAATTTAGAAGTGATTAAATTTTCCCGGTGACCATAGCGTAGAGGCCACACCCGTTCCCATCCCGAACACGGAAGTTAAGCTCTATCGCGCCGATGATACTGCAGGGGTGACTCTGTGGGAAAGTAGGTCGTTGCCGGGTTTTTTTTGTGCAAAAATGGCGCCCTTTTTGGGCGTCTTTTTTGTACAAAAGTGCGGGCCGGACGCTTCTCTTAACATCTTAGAAGGATCTTGACTGGCATTTGGGGAAATGTGATAGGCTGTAAGGCGATGGAGGAAAACTTTTATGAAGATACCGCAGTTCGATAGCGAAGAACTTCGGCCTTATATTGAATTCATGGTGAACTCATTCAGGAAAACTGACGGATTCTGGTTTCTCGGGGTAGAACAGGCGTACGGTTACGATGCTGCGATCAAGATGAACGAAACAGTGTGGCACAGGATGGGTAAGATCATGACCCGGGAGATCAAAGAGAGATTCTCTATTGAGGAAAAGGGGCTGAAAGGCCTTGCCAGAGTACTTCGATATTCCCCGTGGACAATGATATCGGAGTTTGACATCGAGGAGAAAGACGAGGAAATCATAATTTCAATCCCCCATTGCGCTTCCCAGGAGGCTCGCCTGAAGAAAGGAATGGGAGAATATAGCTGTAAGGATATGCACCTGGGTGAATTTGAGAACTGCATCGAGGAAATAGACAGGGACATTAAGGTTGAATGCCTGTTTGCTCCTCCTGATCCTCATCCTAAAGATTTATTTTGTAAGTGGCGTTTCACCATGAACAAGGACAAAATCAAGTAGAATTATCCATCGCTTTGCAGCCGGTCCCTGTCAACTCTGCCATGAGTTCTTTCACTGTCGTAAGTCTGTCGATCCGATAACCATTCACACCGACGGTATAAAGCGGCTCCTCCAGGCCAGGATTGTAACCGGCCGAACTGAGAAGACCGTTGCAGATACAAAAGCTGTTGCTATTCTCCAACTTGCTGTCGCATTGATTGAATACGCCGTTACGGTCCGGCCTCAGCATGTACCCCTTGTCGCACACGGGTTTCCTTTTCCTCGAAAGAGCACTTTGGTACATGCCAGATTGCCTGATTACCATAAAAGGTAAGCCACTGGGGGAACCGGGATTGTGTGCAACAACAATATCTTCCTCGCGTGCATCGATCACCGCCTGTTTGTATGCGTCGGTTGCGCTGCACTCCCGGGTAACTATGAAGCGTGTTCCCATCTGTACCCCGTCTGCTCCCATTTTGAGAAATCTCACAATGTCACTGTGGTCGTAGATACCACCGGCCACTATTACGGGAAAACCTCCGTGTTTTTCTGCCATTTCCTTGACCGGCGGAAAAAGATTTTCAAGCCTGTTCGATTCGAGGTTGAGCTCCTCGAATTTGAACCCTAAATGTCCGCCCGCCAACGGCCCCTCGAGCACCACCGCATCGGGTCTGTATCCTGCCCGTTCCCATTTTTTGCATATCAGCTCGAGTGCCCGGGGTGAAGATACGATGGGAATAAGCGCTGTCTCCCCAGGGTCTTTGATAAGAGGCAGCCGCAAGGGAAGGCCGGCGCCTGAAATGATAAAATCCGCCCCTGCGTCTATTGCGCCCTCTACTATTGCGTCATGAGTTTGCAGGAGTGCGACCATGATATTGATACCCGCGAACCCGCCGCTCTGCTTAGACAATGAGATTTCTTCGTATGCTGCCTCATAGGCGGAGCATTTTCTCCCGTTTCTTTTTGATATCACCCGATCGAGAGCGGCACTCGATACAATGCCGACACCGCCTTCCTGCGCTACGGCGCCGGCAAGGGGGGAGAGAGAAACGCCAACACCCATACCGCCCTGGATGATAGGCACAGGTATCTTTTTCCCCTTGATGACTAAAGGCGGCAGCTCCACACCTGCACTCACTTCTACCTGGTGTCCCTCACTGTTCATCTTCGTCCCTCACTATTTTTTTAAAAGCATTGCACCGCTTGAATATCCACCGCCAAAAACGGTGACCGCGATAAGCTCGTCTTTCTTGAACTTCTCCCAGTTCTGCGACAGTGCGATTGTTGTACTCGCGCAACCCGTATTTCCTGCATCCTCCACGTTCGTGATCACCTCGCCGTTATGCAATCCCAGGATTTCGCCAACCTGGGCGATGATCCTTAAATTTGCCTGATGGGGAATGAGATGCGCGATATCTTTTGTCGTATAATGGTTCTTTTTCAGAATCGTTTTCACTTCGGTGACCATGTATCTGATCGCATTCATGAATATATCCCTGCCGGCAGGCATCTTAAGACCACCGTTGCCCGGCCGCAGATGAATTGCGTCCATGGCTTTTCCGAGGTGGCCGAGCCCCGTTGTGTTTATATCCAGTATTTTAACGTCTTTATCGGAAATTGTCTCCTTCGAAATCAAAACGGCGCCTGCCCCGTCACCCCACAGGGGACCGCACTGGGCATCCGTATCGTCGCTGTAGGCGCTGTTATGCTCCGAAGCGATGACAAGGGCTTTATGTGCCTTACCTGTCGCGAAATATCCCTCGACAACCTCGACGGCATTTATAAAGGAGGAGCACGCCGATGAGATCGAGATAGCCCGGGCCTTCGGAACATCAAGGAAATGCTGGACCGCATGGGCGAGAGTGGCGATTGTATCGTAGGGGGTGTATGTAGCCCCGACAATGAGATCAATGTCTTTTGCCGAATAGGGAATGTGCTCGAATACATGTTTGCACGCTTCCACTGCCATTGTGTTTGTGTTTTCGTGGCAGCAGGCTCTCGCCCGTGATCGTATTCCCGATCTTTTCCGGATCCAGTCGTCCGACACCCCTGCCAGGCATTGGTAGCGCTCGTTGCGCATGGTAGTTGCGGGCAAATAGTGCGAAGCTGCATTGATATACATAAGGCACCTTTTCATCCGAATTTTACTTTTAACCGGGTCTCCAGGTAATGAAGATATGCGTTTGCACACCTCGGCAGATCAAGTATCCAGACATAATACTGCTTTTCATGCGGGACGTTGTTTGCTTTAGCGTATTCAAACGGGTAAACCATCACGGGTATAGTGTCTAAATTGTAAGAACCTGCGAACTGATTCACTGCCGCCGAGATCGTCTTCCAATCAACGCCCTCCTGATCTAAAACTACTATCTTGACCGAATTGAGCAGCTCGGAAAGATTCATTCCAAGATCGGCGTGGTTGACGATGAAGACTGCTTTCAGGCCATCTTCATTGAGAAGTGAATAAAGGCAGACATTTCGTTCAAATCCTAATGTATGATACAGCTCTATCACGGCATTATTGGCGCCGGGCTCGCGCAAACCGAAGGCGTCTATCAATAAGCCGCCCCCTTCTGGAGAAGACCCTCCTGAAGCGATCCGGTAAAACGTATCGAACTCCCGGATGTCCTCGGGCGTTGATTTCCTTACAACCCAGCCGTCGGGAAGGCCTTCTGGCGCTGTTATTTTGAAGGTTACATAAGCAAACAGGTCCAGTGAACACCCGCGGGGATCGTTGTGCTCCCGTGCAAATTTCCCGTAGACCATTTCGGGAAAGTGATTGTCCGGCCGGAAATAGCACATAACATATTGCATACCCGGTGTGGGTAATCTGTATATACCATTGACGTAATTTACCATGAGCTTGAGTATACCGATGCCCGTCCTCCGGCTCGTTATCCTGGCCGCGTGATGGTGCAGCATCCAGGCCCTCTCGTAGCCTTTTAACATGGATAAATGCGCTAAGATCTTTCCGTCTTTTTCGTATGTGTAATTAACCGCTATTTCTGGAGTATCCTGATAAAGCTTCTTATAGATCGTTTTGAATTTATCGATGTATGATTTCAACAGTTTATATTTTTTCGGATAAATGAAGCCCGTATGAAAGAAAAATTCCCAGAGCGCGTCAACGTCCAGATCGCCCGAAATGTTGTTGCAAGGGTCTTCAATGTTGCTTATCAATTGGGTCAGACGGCCGTACGTGGGGATATTCATATCGAGAAAGGCAAGCCCGCATCTGACGGTGGTTCCATCTATTTCCCGGCAGTAGACGACCTGCGCTGTGCATTTTAGTTTAAGCCCTCCGGGAAAATTGATCACAAGCGTGGGAATTATCATGCCCGGAAGAAGAACGGCATTTTCGACAGGCTCATAAATTGCCAATCCGGAATAGGAAATATCGGCGACCACTCTGTGAATCGTCGTTCCCGACAGAGGATGCTCAAAAATTATTTTTGGTGAAGGGTTTAAGCGATGTCGCTCAGGCCTGACCTCCTTTTTTGGAAATCTGTTGATGGATCGCATATCGGGCCAGACGACAATATCCCTGGACCGGGCGCTTTCGCTCTGTCGTAGAACCGTGCATTTACACGTCAGTATCATCCGTGTGCCGTTCATCAGATTTATCAGGCAGTAGTCTTCCGGGTTAAGCCAGTTGAGCGAACAGGAGCGATCAGGTTCCACTCTTATCCGGAAACCTTTCGCATTGAAATTAAGGAGAATGCCTCTTGCCACGAAACCGTTTTGAATCAACTCCACTCCCATCTGGTTTGCGGGGTGGCGCTTTATCTTTCTGCGTTCCAGCAATAAACCTTTACCCGTGATACGCATCGATATGAATTTCTCGCTGATCTCGGTCATTTCGCAAGGAACGAGTATACAGGAATCGCCATCGTTCACGAAGAGCCATTCGAATGTGCACGATTCAAGTTTCACGTTATGAACATTGGTTTGCCACAAACAGACGACATTGGTATCCAGACACGGCTCGGGCCGCGCACTCAAAAGAATGCTATCTCTATGCTTAGGATGCCTGAGGCTTATCAATATGTTGTCACCACGGAAATGAATATAGTTGAGGTTGTTAATGACCTTTTCGATCTCTACTTGTTTTGCATTTTCGAAAACATCCAGGCCGATGTTCTGTTGGAAACTCAGGGGTGGAAAAACATCTTTTTCAGAAGTCTCCCCTCTTTCTATAAGTCGCACGCTCGCACCGCTATCTCTCACCATTGCCTTACCTCCCTGCGGGAAATCGGGTTCCATTGCCATACGCTGCTGTATCGGCGTCCATAGTTTTGCGGCTCTCATAATTCCTCGGGTTTAGCTCGACCCTTGCACATGATCAGGGGCGTATAGGTAAACCGCCGGGGATCGGCAAGGAAAGCCTGGACATCCGAGAAAAACGATTCGAAACCGCCAGGGTAGTCTCCAAAAACATTCTCCGCTTTCTTGCCGGCAACCTGCAGTTTTTTTGTCCAGTTGAAGGCATCCACGTCTCTCAGTTTTCCATATATTAGATGGTGGGCCATGAGATTCATGCTTATATCGTGGAATCCGAGATCGTAAAGATACGAGTAAAGCTTGCGGCCGCAATACGGATCAAAATTTAACTTTTCAGTTGCTTTCATAAGTTTTACAAGGGTCGCTTCCATTTCGCGCGGCAAGTCATAATGACTAAGGCTATTATGATCGAGATCGAGGAGACAAAGATAGCCGCCAGGAGACAGGCCTTCACTGAGATTTTTCACTATAACGGGACTTTCCCGGCGGAAATATTCAAGGACAAAGCGGGCCCAGATCACATCGAATTTACCGATGCGATCAAGGGGCAGGGGCCTTGTCAGGTCGCAAACCTGGAATGAGAGCCCCTCTGCCCGGTAGTGTTCTTTCGCGTAAGCAATTCTCTTTCCTGAAAGATCTATTCCAACGACTTCCCCACCGGGCTTAACCATGTCAAAAAGGAGCCGGGAAGTCTTACCGATCCCGCAGCCCGCATCAAGGACCCTCATGCCGGGTTTTATTCCGCACCAAATTGCCTGCCTTTCTAAATTTTCCGGGTCTGTCTTCAATTCAAGACGTACTTCCTCGTCTGCGTTTTCCATTAAGTAACAATTGATGTCGTTTGCCATTTGCCTGCGCTCCTTGTGTTAAAAGTAAAATCCCATGTAACTCTGCTCACCGGGCGGCTATTTCATGTGCTCTTCGATATACCGCATGAGGCCCCCGACCGTCTGCAGGCCCTCTGCGTCTTCATCCGGAACCTCAATTCCGAACTGGTCCTCGAGCGCCATCAAGAGCTCGACTATGTCAAGAGAATCTGCCCCGAGGTCATCGATGAATTTCGCCTCCGGTGCTACCGCGCTTTTGTCGACACCCAACTGGTCAACGATTATCTGTGTGATTGTTTCTATAATTGACATCTAAACCCCCTCCTGTTTTTAAAATATTCCTTTATCTTTTTTCTGATGACGCCTCTTTTTGCATCGTCCTACGTACTGACATGTCATACATGGTTGTATCAGTTGCTACAATCGGTGGCAATATAGGTAAACTACGAGTTAAATAGAGGTAGAAAGCTCGTATTGCATAAACTATGCACCCGGGCAACAACTCGGGGACGTTCCGGTGGTTAATTCTTTAATTGGAGCGTGCATGGTATCAAAAGACCTGATATAATATAAATTGTCGTATGGTCGTATCAAATGCTGGAGATAATGGAGGCTATATGGGCAAAAAAACCGGTTCCATACAAATAAACCGCCGGGATTTTCTGAAGGTCAGTGCTTTTACAACAACTGCCGCCATAGGCCTGACGGGTATAGGGGGCATCCTGGAAAGCGCCGCAGGACAACAGGTGGGAATGTTTCCCCCAAACCCTGTCTACCGGACACTCGGGAGAACGGGACTGAAGATCACCGTTGTCAGTTTCGGTGCAATGCTGACCCCCGAGCACGAGGTGATGCGTGCCGCATTTGACCTGGGGGTGAATTATGTCGATACTGCCCGGCGGTATATGAACGGCCGGAACGAGGAGATAGTCGGCAAGGCTATACAGGGGATACGCGACAAATTGTACATCGCCACCAAGACCCGTCCTTCGTCCGGTACGAAGCAGGAAATTTTCGAGGATGTCGAAACAAGCCTGTCAAAGCTCAAGACAGACCATGTGGATGTGATACAGATGCATAATCTGACTAGCAAGGAACGGGTGTTTTCCCAGGAGGTCCGCGAGGCGTATGTCGAGCTTCGCAAGCAGGGAAAGGTCCGTTTTCTTGGCGTCACGACCCACACCAATCAGGCGGAGGTGCTGAACGCCGTCGTCGATGATCCCGATAAATTTTTCGATACTGTGCTGGTCGGGTATAACTTCACGAGCCCGCCTGAACTGAAAGCGGCAATCAAGCGTGCCGCGGCGGCAGGCATCGGGGTCATAGCCATGAAGACGCAGGCGGGTGGATATCAGACGGGTGCGCTGGGCGGTTTAAGCCCTCACCAGGCGGCATTGAAATGGGCCCTCGACGATCCCAACGTGACTGCCGCGATCCCCGGAATGAAAGATATGAGCATGCTCCGTGAGGACATGTCGGTCATGGGAATGAAACTGACCTGGAAGGACCGGCAGATCCTCAATAAGTACGGACAGGCGATCCGTCCTTACTATTGCCACCTTTGCGGCGAATGCGAAGGGACCTGCCCGAACCATGTTGCGATCAGCACGATAAACAGGTCCCTCATGTATGCCGAAGGATACGGGAACATGGAACTTGCCCGGTCGACGTATTATGAGGTTCCGTCCATGGCAAGGGCCTCTGCCTGTCTCGGCTGCAGCGTATGCACGGCGCAGTGCGTGAACGGGCTCGACATTGCGTCCAAGATGCGCACGGCCCTGAGAATGTATGCATAAGGTTGAAAATAAATGATGACGGGTAGAGCGATGAGATATGTGATCCTGATCGTTGCCATGGCAGCGCTGTTTACGTTTTCCATCCCGCGTAGCGGATCGGCAACCGCGACAACGGACCCCGTCGATAATTTCCTGCCGGCATCCGGTTTTTCACAAGGGTGGGCCTTGTCCGGAAAAATAGGTCATTATGATCCCGGGAACCTCTATGCGTATATCAACGGCGAGGCCGAGCTTTTCCTGCCGTATGGCTTCGTAACCCTTTCCTCGGCGTTCTACGGCAGGGGCAACGATCCCGCGTCGGGCATTGTCGCCGATATCTACAAAATGGGATCGTATATCGATGCGTTCGGGATATACTCGAATTACCGTGATCCGGACGCGGAAAAAATAAAGTTCGGGGCAGAGGGGTTTGTCGAGGACTCCCAGCTTATGTTCTACAAGGACCGGTACTTTGTGCGCCTGTCCGTATCCGGGACGGTGGCGGGGGCCAGGGATAAACTCGTCATGGTTGCGAAGGAGATAGACCGGAGATTGCCCGGGAAGTCTTCGCCCCCCGGCGAGATAACCCTGATCAGTATTCCCGGTGTGAACCCCGATACTATCCGGTATATAGCGCATGGCGTAATCGGGTATAAATTCTTCAAGAAAGGCTTGACCGCGGATATATCAATTGACGGCGGGATGGCGAAAATATTCGTGATCATGAATGAGTCCCCCGACAATGCCAATGCAGCTTTGCTCAGCTATGTCGAGTATCTTGAAGGGTCCGGCATCAAGATCGATAAGGCCGTCATCGTGGACGGGGCAGCGCTCACGGTCAATGACCCGCTCTATAAAGGAACGTGTATCCGGAGATCGGGTGCTTATATATTTGGCGTGACCAGGTTGAAGGACCCTCTGAAAGCCATGCCTGTCGTAGATCGGCTGGGATCCAACATCAGGTGACCTGGCGCCAAAGCTTTATTCTTCGCAGCCTGCCGCACGCAGAATGTGTGAATGCAAGACCCGCTCCCCAATGTTTTGCGTATATGGTTATATCTTGAAAAGATGAATTGAAATAGCGTATACAAATCACACATTGAAGATCGATTTCCATACCCACATTTATCCCGATGATATAGCTCTTAAAACGGTCGATGCGGTTCGTCGGCGGGCGGGGATTGACGCCTATACGGACGGTACCCTGGAAGGACTGAAAAGGTCCATGGCAGTTGCCGGGATCGATCTTTCCGTCGTGGCGGCTGTAGCGACAAGGCCGGAACAGGTTGCATCTATTCAACGATGGTTGACAGATATTCGGCAGCCTGGCATTGAGGCATTGGCGGCGATGCACCCCGCTCAGCCCTTGAGCTCCGGGCAGATGAAAATGCTTAAGGCAGAAGGATTTCAAGGCTTTAAATTTCACCCTGATTATCAGGATTTTTTTGTCGACGATCCCCGGATGTATCCTTTATATGAAGCGGTGGCGGCAGAAGGCATGTTCATTCTCTTCCATACCGGGATGGACCGGGGGCTTCCCCACCCGGTACATGCAACGCCGAAGCGCCTGGCGGCGGCCCACAAGGCCGTTCCGGAGATCTGCATGATCGCCGCCCACCTCGGAGGGGAGGACGCGTACGAAGAAAGTGCGGTTTATTTGCTGGGGCAGGACATTTATCTGGACACATCCTTTGTGCTGCGCACGATGCCTGGGACCCTCCGGGAACGCTTCCTCAAGGGGCATCCGGCAGAACGTTTGCTATTCGCATCGGACAGTCCTTGGACAGATCAGGGAGAAGAACTTCGGTTTCTTTTGGAATTGCCGTTTCTGACAGAAAGTGACAGGGAAAAGATCTGTTATTCCAATGCAGCGCGGTTGTTGGGATTTGAGAATAAAGCA
>CAIQJW010000324.1 GCA_903872255.1 uncultured delta proteobacterium
TATCGAGCGGGAATTTTACATCCATATTGACCCGGAGATTGTTCGGCAGGAAAAATGTATAATCCGGCCGGCCTGATGCATTTTCAAGCGTTTTTTGCTTGATATAGTTGATACCCTCCACCATTCCGACGAGGCGGATGATGTCCTCGGCCATGCGCTCGCCCCACTCCCCGCGCTTTTTAGAGCTTGCCAGCGCCCGTCCAAGGTGTTCGGTCGTATCCTTCAGTTTTAATGTAACGTCCTCATGCTTGCGGATAAGGGTGTTTACCTCTGCCATCTTCTCGCCGCTTATCTTCCCGACCTCTTCGACGCGCCTCTGTACTTCCTGCAGCGTCTTGCCGATAGATTCAATATTCTTGTCGATAAGCTCTTTCTTTCCTTCGAGCTCTTTTTTTCCTTCGGCATTCTGGGATTTGATCTTTTCTTCGGCGAGTTTCATGAAGTCATCGGCATACAATTTAAACTGGTCCGTATTCCGGGCAAGGGCATCGTGGGATAACGCTTTAAAGGTCTCGCTTAATTCCTTCCTGATCGCCTCGAAGTTTTGCATTTCCTCTTTGAGGCGCCTGTCCGCGGCTTCACGCTGCGTTATTGCCTGTATCTTCGATTCACGCTCCGCAATAAGCTCTTTGCGGCATCGTTCCAATTCATCCTGGCTCTGCTGGCGTTGTGCCTTAAGCTCGCTTGTAACGGCTTCCGCCGAACCCGCCCTGGTTTGAAGCTCGACTTGCCGCGACCGCGAACGCAGGGCAACTATTAAAGAACAGACAAAGCCGCCAAGAACAATTCCGGCACAAAAGATAAGAGATGCGACGAGCCAGTTCACCAGATAACCCCGGGGTCTATCGCCCATTCAACAAGCCATTTGCCGTCCCCTGCCGGCTTGAGGCAGACGGTGCTTGCCGGCTTAAGATCGATGATCCTTTTTTCCGCGTTCCCCAAAACAAGAAGGCTAAGGAGCCTGTCGAGAAACGGAAGATGACTCACGATCGCCGTATCTTCACTCATCAGATTAATTCTGGCAACCCAGGCAGCCGGGTCGTCATTGGGCGCGAGGCCGCCTTCTTCATGCACCTCTTTCTCTGGTTTTAAGGATTCCGTAATGGCCTGTGCGGTCTCGCGGGCCCTCTTTTTTGTACTGTGAATAACGGTATCGAGCTCAGTGCCCATGAATGAAAGAAATTCCCCCATTCTTCGGGCAGCTTTCACCCCGTTATCGGTAAGGCCGCGCTCGGGATCTTCATTTTCCGGTTTCGCCTCGCCATGGCGCACAAGATAAAGGAGCATTTTCCCTCATGAGTATTTTATTCGGTTAGGCAAACCACTGCCGGGATCACATTATAATCTATTTCTTACCGATCGGCATTATATAAAGGACCTTCTCGTTTGCCGGCAGATTGACCGCCTTGCCTGTCGCGTCGGGATCGAAACCAGCCATGACAACCGTTCCTATACCGAGCGATACCCCCTGGAGATATATATTCTGCGCGGCATGGCCCGCCTCGAGGTACATCCAGCTCTCATTTTTTGCCCTGTCCTTCGCCCCTGCTATGACAAGCGCAGCCGGCGCTTTCTGTATCCCGGACTGTCCTGCCGCCTTGTACAATTTCCCCTTCATATCCCCCTCAGCGACAAGCTCAAGCATATGACCCGCCGGGATGTAGCGATACATGCCGGGCTTTAATCCCGTCACATCCCCCGCAAATAAATAAACGGTCAGGAAATACTGGGCGCGTGCCGAAGGCGCTGTCCTCAAACCCCGGCCGGGCTCGGTTATCCCCTGCGCCGACCAGAGGATCTGCGACACATCGCCCATAGAAAGGGGAGCGTCCTTATAGGCCCTTACGGTGCGCCTCTCCTTTAGGGCTTTTTCAACAGAGACCGCCCCGTCGTATTTCGGCTCAGGCAGTTTTATCTGAGCACCGGATTGAATACCCTGGCTATAAGCAGCCGTTGACAGAACGCACAACATAATTGCCGCTATCACACAAACGATATACTTCATAATTCACCTCCGATATTAAATGGACTCTCCACATGGTAATAACTTTTCCCTGTATTTGCAACAATCAGGCGAAATTACACCGCGCAGCAAACCATTGACAATTCAATTCCGGGCTGATATAACACTACTCTTAAGGGGCTGTAGCTCAGCTGGGAGAGTGCTTGACTGGCAGTCAAGAGGTCGAGGGTTCGATCCCCTTCAGCTCCACCAGTAAATCCCCCGCAATTACATTACGTTGCGGGTTTTTTTATGACGTGATTTTGTGTCCCCAGACTGTCCCCAGAACAGGATAGACCCTCTATTTTGCCCTCTGTTGCATTTTCTTGTAGGGGGGTGTCCGAGGAAAAGAATGCTTTTTTGGTACCCGTCGGCTTGTTGTGGTGTCGTCGACTGCTCTGCCCGATACCGGTCGTTTGGGCCGGTCAAAGCTTAACGCATGTTTTTCTATTGATTCTTCCTGTTCTTTAGTATTTCTTGCAGGGTTTCCTTTATCATTTCCTCTGGGGTTGCCCTTACCAGCGAAGTTCTATATGATTCGCCAGAGACAATGAGGGCTTTACTTTTCGCGTCTCTGAATTGGATGCTAATTCTGATCATATAGTTTGTCATGTCCCATTGCCAATTATCTTTATATGTGACCAGAGTGTTAATATCCTCCGGGATATTCTCTTTTTCACCGGCGATAGCCGGATACCCTATAAGAGATAATTGATCTGCAATGATTGTATTTAGATGTCTCTTGTCAGGCTCAAAACGAACTACAAAGGTCTTACCAAGATCATTGAAGGTCGCTCCGGGTGCAACGGACGAACTTAAACTGGTTGCACAACCGGAAAATATTAAGGCGGTTATTGCCAGAACGACAAAAATAGAAAATTTCCTCATCCCGCTTCTCCTCTTTAAGATTTAGGGATTCTCATAAAGCATGGTTTCAGAGGCGGGCGGTTTATGTTCAAGTGATCACCATTGATGAACAGTTCTTCGGATATGCATGCGATCCAACCCCGGTCCCTCTATACAGGCCTGACGATACACTATCATAAACAAAGAAGACCATGTAATCAATTTTTTAAGGCAATTGTATGGGTATATTTTCGATATTATTTTAGTGAACTGGCTACACCACAAAAACTCCTATGATAAAACTCAATACGTTTTTTCAGGTATCCTCTCCAAGCGCTCGTTGATCTCCTTAAGGGCGTCAGCTTTCCCTGCAAGGTCGACCCCAAGCCCCGCCGCCACACCAGCCTTTCGCGCTGTCTCCAACGCAGCAGCACGTCGCCTGCACCCTCAAGGCGGCGCCTTTCGGCACCCTTTAATCTTTCTCCGTAGTCTCGTCCGTCGAAGACGATTCTTCCGCTGCGGGAGAAGTGGACACCAAGTACAGAGGTTGCTCCTTCTCTTGCTGCTCCGTACCTTTCCCCCACTCGGATATCATTCTCTCGTACGCTTGGATCGCGTCTTCCATGTCCCTTGGTCTTAAGGGCGTAATTGTCTCGGGCTGAAAGTTCGGCTGCCTCGGTTGAGGTTCCTTGTCCGTATGAATCGAGGAGACGTTGGAACGCGTCTGCCCTATCGAGAACCCACGCGTGTAAATCGGGTCGTCCGGTGATGCTTCCGTCGACAATGCCCCTGCTCCCTTCTCCACGTCTGGACCAATCGTATGTCTCACCATATTCTCCCTCCGTCCATATTTTTTGACTCCTTGACTTATACGTTCCCCGGCGCCGGTGACGTCAGGATTCCTTAGAACCCGAACTCCTCGAACATCTCCGCCGCCTTCTCGCGTGTAAGACCGGGATGGTCCTTCACCAGTTGCGAGATTGGGTCGTGCAGTTCGAACTGGGGCGGTGCCATCGAGGGGCCGTTCTTCTTCCGAAGCAGTTTCTCGACCTTCGGCCTGCTGCCCTTCAGACTGCTGAAGTCCTTCTTCTCCATTTCCAGATTGAACATTTCTTGGTCGTCCATCGTTGGCTCCTTATTTCATAGTCATCAGGAGACAAAAAAACCGTCCACATCAGGGACGGTTCAATTCGGAAGGATGGAGATCTTTTCGGGATCATCTCCCGCACATCGGATGGTCTCACCATCCAAGCACCGTAGTCTCCACTCGGTTGCCGAACCCTTTCGGGTTACTCCTAATGCTGGTATATTTTACAATCGAGGTGATGGACAAGTCAAGAGGGATCTGATCTTATGTTTCCTGCCCTCACAATCTGCCCTCTAGCACGTTTTTATGTACGCCCTACACTGCCCCGGAAAACGCGTCAGGACCCCCCGCTTTGTGGGGCGTGTTCGATTATGGCTTGACGCTTCAGTGCGCCCCGGCTAGAATCTTAGACATATCGATACTGAAAGATGGGGGGTCATATTGAAAGCAATGAGTTGCGGCGCGATTGCACTGCTTCTCTTTACGGGTGGATGCGTCACCCTATCACAAAAAGCACAGACCGTCCAAGTCCACACACAGGTTAGTAATCTCTTGGATGGCTGCAAGAAACTTGGGCCAGTGGTCGGTCAAGGCAAAAGCATGGTCTCGCCAGATCAGGCCATAACTGAAGCGAAGGTGAACCTTCGTGAAAATGTCGCCGACAAGGGCGGAGATACTGTGGCAATCTTGAACATCGACAATATTACAAACATCACGACGTGGGAAGCACATGTACAGGGCATTGCCTTCAAATGCCATTAAAAATGTTCTAAAAAGGATACCCTGACCCGGACCATCCGCGGCCGTGTCGGGATGCAAAGGGCGAAGAATTAATTCCTTAGAACCCGTATGCCGTGATCATCTCCTCCGCCTTCTCGCGTGCAGGATCAGGATGATTTTTCAACATTTGCTCTATATGTCCATTATATTATTTTATCTTGGTTATTATCTTTTCTCGGGCTTACGGCAGCGCCGGCAAATAGTAAACCGAACATCAAAATCAAACCATATCTTCTTATGAATTTGGCCCCTTTCTTTCACCTGCAACTCGTCGATTTCGCTTGAATGAGATTTTAGCAACTAAACCTTGTAACAGAGGATACTGTTAACATAGGCGAGAAGCAGGTACCTTCTCTTGCCGATCAGGTTCACATTGCCACGGTTGGAAGAATTACAGCCTTTCATAAATGAATCCAGGCAACAGCTTGATCAGCCACGCTATCATTAGCCAACGCCGAGTAATATAAGCAGTCGGCTTTCTCCGCTTAATAACGTGGTATATCTGCTCTGCGGCTTTTTCCGGTTCAGCGACCCAGAAGATGCCGCCCCCTTTGGCCATTGCCGTGTTTACAAACCCAGGTTTTATATCGGTGATTGTAATAGGCAATCCTGCTTTCCTCATCTTCTGCCGAAGCCCTTCCAGATAAATGGCCTCAAAAGCCTTTGAAGCGTTATATGCCGGAGATTCCCTGCCACCACGCAAAGCTGCTATCGACGAGATACCCACAAGATGCCCGGAACCCTTTTCCGTGAAATAATGCATGGCAACATTAACAAGAGCGGCAAACCCGTTGACGTTCGTCCTGATGGCCTCGTTTTCCAAACGCCAACTGAGATTATTGTTGACCTCTCCTGTGCCGGCGCTGATCACGATGAGATCTACACCACCCATTTCCTTTATGAACTCTGCCAAGGTTTCCATCGCCAATGTGATGTCCGCTACATCTATTTTTTGAACAAATAGTTTACCTTCGACTTCCGTGCCCAGCTCATCCAATAGCTGAACTCGTCTTGCCATAACGCCGACAACGTACTGGTTTCTTGATAATATTTTGGCCAATTCTCGGCCGATCCCGGAACTAGCGCCAATGATGATTGCTTTCTTCATAGGTTCCTTTCTTATAACAAACAATATATTATGTTGGTTGTTTTGTCGTAGCTTATCCCTGCACGATAACGAAGACAAGAATAAAATGCGAGTGATATCAGTAGGCTGGTCACTCCCAACTATGCAGCAATCCTCCCGAGAATGTTCTTGATTGTTTGATGATACCACCCGGAACCAACGGGTTCATGATGTTTTGCTTCCAGTTCCCGGCATATTGCCCGGTAGGACTACCCTTTGCCATGAAGACTCCTAATCAGGGATATCACTCTCTGTTCCTCCGGGTTGGATAAAAGCGTCTTGCCGTCCGCCGAAAGGGTCCAGCCATATGGAATCTGTCCCGCCCGTTCATTCCTGCTTATCTTATGCTGCAGGGCATCCTTGGTCCGTTAGCTTATCAAATCCCTTTCCATCTGCGCTAGGGATGCCATGACGTTAAGGAAGAACTTGCCCATGGCGGTCTTTGTACCAATGCTGTCGGTGATGCTGTGAAATGCGATATTATGCCTTCTCATGAGTTCTATGAGGTTAAGGGTATCGATGACCTTCCTTGAGAGGGATCCAGTTTGTAGACGATTACAGCGTTAACCTGGCGGCCTTTAATGCTATCCATCAGTTCCTTCACTCCCTCCCGGTTCAGATCCTTTCCGCTCTTACCGGCATCTTCGATGACATCTACAAGTTCCATGTCGTGCAGGTGCAGTAAGATTCGATCTTTGCCTTCTGGTTGTCCAGGCTGATTCCTTCTCTTGCTTGCTCATCTGTTGAAACCCTGATGTATCCGATCGCTTTCATTTTCGTTCCCCTTCCCTTTTTCATTGATTATGCTTATCCCCTGAATGTGAATGGCGCCCGTGGTCACCACATTCTGAGTTACCCCTGACAGTTTGACGAGCCTGTAAGTCGTCCGACTACGTACCCCCAGAGACAGTCCAGAGACGGTTTTAGTTAACATAATTATTTTGTAAGTTCTTGATATTATAGGTAGTATATGGCGGAAGTGCATGGGAATCGAACCCACCCGGAAAGCTCGTCACGGAGATCGAGTCAGATCTTTTTGAGGATTTCCATCTCTTTGCGGAGGATTATGTTGATAACTTTATCAAGTCTGGCATTCTTCTCTTCTGCGCGACGGGTAAAGAACTCCTTTACCTCTTTATCCAGGTACACGGGTAATTCCAGTTTATCTGCAGCTCGATAGAACTTCCCCTGTTTTGCCTTCGAAAAATCGTATTCTTTTTTCATTTCTCGATTCTCCTTTCAAGATACTGCCCCACTTCTCTTCTTGTTGCACTTCTTGCCGAGATTATCCTCACAAATTCCTTTCCGGCGATCTTCCTGTATGTATGAATCACCACCAGGATCTTTCCGTCATCGCTTTTTCCCATTGTTATCCATCTATCCTCATCATCAGAATGCTCGTCATCAAACAAGGTGAGCATCGACCTGTCTGTAAATACCTGACATGCCTCCGCAAAAGCAACATTGTGTTTTCTCCTGTTCAGCCGTTCTTTTTCCAAGTCCCAATCAAACCGCACATGGGCCTCACATTACATGTTCATTATCGCGGGTACGAAATCTGATCTTTTCAATCGCCTCATCAATCTGAATCAATACAGATTGGACAAGCCCCGTGTCAAACATAGACGCCTTCTTCGTCGATACGCTTTTTCAGGAAAGGGTTCATCCTGTCCCGCACACGAACGATGTCCACACGACGATGGAGAAGCCCCTCTATGTCCTTCTTGATGTGAACAATCTTGAAGGGATCGGGTGTCCGGGTTTTGACGCAGATATCGATATCGCTGTCATCACGCATCTCCCCTCGAGCTACTGACCCGAAGACACCAAGGGAAATGATGCCATACCTGTCCCCGTATGTATTTTTGAAATCACGTAAGGAGGAGATTATGTCGTCTCTTCTCATCTGTCGCCCCGGCAAATATTGTACCATAAAAACAAATGGGTAAACATAATCAAATAGATAGGTGCCTGATGTTCACTCATAGAATTGCCTGGTAAATCCAAAAAGACA
>CAIQJW010000325.1 GCA_903872255.1 uncultured delta proteobacterium
GCTACCCGACATCTGCCATTCTCGCCCTCTATCCCCTCATTAAAAATAATAAAATTACGGGCGATATATTCATCGATTCGAAATCTGGAGTGAGCGGCGCGGGCAGGGAAGGGAAGATCGGCAGCCTGTTTTGTGAGGTCTCAGAGGGCTTCCGGGCATACAATGTCGGCGTGCACAGGCACGAACCGGAGATACAGAAGGAAGTTAACAAATACATTCCGTCAAAGATCTCCTTTGTGCCCCATCTGGTCCCGATGTCCCGGGGCATTCTCACCACAGTGTACGGCAGGTTGTCCGTAGAGGAAAAGACCGCCGACATCATTTCTCTATACCGTGAAACCTATAAGAATGACCATTTCGTCCGCATCATGGACGAAAGCATATATCCCGATACCCGGTTTGTCCGGTTTTCCAATTATTGCGATATCGGCCTCAAAGTCCTCGATGACGGCCGGATCGTGATCATCTCGACGATCGACAACCTCGTCAAAGGCGCCTCCGGCCAGGCCGTTCAGAACATGAACGCAGCACTTAGCCTGGATGAAAGATTGGGCTTGTCGGCCATCCCGCAGTATCCGTAGAACACAGGTTACAGGTTATAGGTTATAGGTTATAGGACGCTTTCCCCGGCAATTATTATTCGCAAATTAATTAGAGAATTATAAACAGTAAATAATATCCCGGGATATTCTCGCCGTTCCCATTACCCATAACCTATTACCCACCACCCATCTTCTTTATATCTTTGATGTGCAAATGCTGCTTTATTATAAATATGAAGCCGAGGATGTTGTAGGGGACGTACCACGAGGCGTGAAAAAACAGCGCCACGGCGAAGGATTCATATTTGGGAATGCCGAAGATCGCAAGGAGGCTGACGAGGAGGAATTCGTACACGCCAATATATCCCGGTGATGAAGGGACCGCAAGCCCCATATTAAGGATAGCGCATACAAAGGGGACGTAAACAAATGGCAGCGATACCCCAAATGTCTTGAGGGAAAAATAAAGCGCCATTACCATTGAAAACCAGTTGGCAAGTGTCAGCACAATGAACAGGATAAGTTTTCCCGGTGTGCGGATACGGCGAAGGTTCTCGTGTATCTCGAATATTCTTTTCGCAAGCTTATTCAAGAAGGGTTTCCGGTGTTTCTGAAAATAACCGGTAACGTTTAGAGCTATCTTTTCATGGCTGATGGCGAAAAGCGCTATAACGCAAACTGCAAAAATCGCCACGAGGACATACAGGGCTTTTGATACGGAGGCAGGAAGTACCTGACCGGGAAAGAAGAGAAAGGTGATCAAAAGGAGTCCCAGAAGATCGAACAATCTGTCTATAAATACGGTTGAAACAGCGTATGTGAAAGGAATGCTCATCCGCTTTGACAGCGCATAGCCGCGTGCGACCTCGCCAATGCGGGCAGGCAGGACATTGTTTATGAAAAGACCTATAAGGAGGGCCATGAAGGCATCCGGGAAACGGGTATTATACCCGACCACCCGCATCCACCTCAGGGAACACAGGGATACGCAGATCAAGATACATAAGACGGGCAGGAAGGCAAATGAAATATCGGCCCGTTTTATGGTCTCGGCAAGCTGCCGGTAATCTATTCCCCTCAAAGAAAGATACAAAAGGACGATGCTTATGATAAATCCGGCTATTGTGATAAGTCTGTGTTTTTTCATTTTGTGTGATTAGTTATATAAATGCCGATTATGTCCATGTGGTCGGTTGTCATTGATATAATGACCCATGTTTTATAGGGATACCCGCGCTATGTCAAGCAAATTAACTCCTTGATATTCAAGGTGGGACAGCCCGGTAAGGGCGGGTTTCCCTTGACAATCAGATAGGATATTTGTTTCTATTTAACAGCAAAATCAAGATCAATACGGAGCTTTCCATGAAGAAAACTGCAATTGTCGGGACGGGGTCTTTTGTACCTGATCATATCATGACAAATTTCGATATCGAGAAATTCCTCGATACAACGGATGAATGGATATTTACCCGGACCGGTATTAGGGAGCGGAGAATTGCCGACAAGGGTCAGGCCACATCAGACCTGTGCAAGGTTGCCTGCGAAAGGGCCCTCGATGCAGCGGGCATGAAGGCGACGGACATTGACCTCCTTATCCTTGCAACAATTACTCCCGATACACATTGTCCTGCCGGTTCCAACTGGCTTGAAGCAAAATTGGGATGCACGAATGCCGTATCGTTTGACGTCACGGCCGCCTGCTCAGGTTTTCTTTTCGCCCTTCATGTTGCCGATAATATGATAAAATCGGGGGCCAATAAGAGAGTCCTTGTCGTGGCAGGCGAGATCATGAGCAGAGTGGTCAACTGGAAAGAACGTGAAAGCTGTATCCTGTGGGGTGATGGTGCCGGCGCCGCAGTGGTAACACGATCGGATAATGGCGCACAGATCCTGTCGACGCATATCCATACCGACGGGCCTGCCGGCGATACACTTCTTATGCCGGGCGGCGGTTCGAAGACGACACCTATTTCCCATAAGAGCGTTGATAAAGGCCTCCATTTCCTCAAGATGATCGAGGCCAATAAATCCTTCAAGGTTGCCGTTACGCGTTTCGCCGAGGCAAGCGAAGAAGCGGCAGCGTTCAGCGGTTACACGATCAAGGATGTCGACCTGATCATCCCCCACCAGGCGAACTTGAGGATCCTCCAGGGCGTCGCAAAGAAGCTGGCCGTCCCGTTGGAAAAGGTCTACATGACGATACAAAAATACGGCAACATCTCCTCCGCGACAGTGCCCATAGCCCTTGATGAAGCGGTACGCGACGGCTCCATCAAAAAAGGATCACTAGTGCTTCTTACTGCCTTTGGCGGTGGACTTACCTGGGGCAGCAGCCTCGTTCGCTGGTAACGGTTTACATTTGAACTAAAAATATTTAGAATAATCAATCCCGGAGGGATGGCTGAGCGGCCGAAAGCGGCGGTCTTGAAAACCGTTGGGCATGCAAGTGCCCCGTGGGTTCGAATCCTACTCCCTCCGCCATTATTCCCCAATGATTTCAAGCATAATGCCCTCAGAATTTGTGTCTTATTTGTGTCTTATTTCCGCTGATGGGGCGCCCAAGAATAATTAACGTGAGCACCCGTTACGTCCGGAATGACAACAAATGAGCGGCCGCAGGATATGCGATCGGGGATAATAATGGGGCACAACATGAAGAATGGCATAAA
>CAIQJW010000326.1 GCA_903872255.1 uncultured delta proteobacterium
ACCCAGCCGATGTCGGCGGTGCAGAAGAAAATGTCTTTATCTTTGTAATCAAAGATATATTTGAATGTTGCATACGTGAAGACCATGTAACCGCCGACGGTGTGAAGAACGCCCTTCGGCTTGCCTGTTGAACCGGATGTATAGAGGATGAACAGGGGATCTTCTGCATCCATCATCTCGGCGGGGCAATCTTCGGTGATATCTGCTGCTGCCAGTTCATCTTCAAACCAAGTGTCCCTGCCGGCTTTCATCGGTACGTCGAAAGTAGGAAGTCTCTTGACTACGACGACTTTGTCAACCGTATGGCCCTGCGCAAGGCAGAGGTCGCATGCGATGTCAGCATTTGCCTTGGAGCTCACGGTCTTGCCGGAACGCCAGTAACCATTGGCGGTGATGAGCAATTTTGCGCCGGCATCGATGATCCTGTCGCGAAGCGCCTCAGCTGAGAAACCGCCGAAAACGATCGTATGGACTGCGCCGATCCTTGCACATGCAAGCATGGCAACGGGGAGCTGCCAGATCATCGGAAGATAAATGGCAATTCTGTCGCCTTTGCGGACGCCTTTTTTCTTCAGGACGTTTGCAAACTTGGACACCATGGAGAGCATCTGCTTGTAGGTCAGTTTTACTACGTCGTCTTCCGGTTCGCCCTGGAAGAGTATTGCAACCTTATCGCCCTTGCCCTTCTCAACCTGGGCATCAAGACAGTTGTATGCGATGTTGGTTTTTCCGCCGACAAACCATTCCACTTCGCCCTTGGCAAAGTCTTCTCTGTTGGCTTTCAGCCAGGGTTTGAACCAATGAAGCTCTTTTGCAACCCCGCCCCAGAATGTCTCGGGGTCCTGGATCGACTGTTTCCACATTTTTTCGTATTCGTCGCGGCTCTTTACATACGCCTGGTCGACAAATTCCTTTGATGGGGGATACAACCTGGTTTCATCTGTTACGTCTGCCATAACATAACCTCCTTATTGATTTTGAAATGAAGCTGTCCGTATTCAGCTTAAGCTAGCCGTGTTTATCTTATTGAACCATCTATTTTAAACAGGCAAGGTATCGATGTCAACAAAATTTTGTTAATCTTTTCACAATACTTGTGGTCCAATCGGCCGTGGATAACGCTCGGTTTATCATTGCTGAAGAGAAGTAAAATAGATTATGATAATCAAAATATCAATAACAGAGGGAGGTCCCACCCATGATCAACGATCCGGCAATTAACCAGGCGCTTCAGACCCTTGTCGACGGTAATAAACGGTTTGTCGCGATGAAACCGACGCACCCAAACCAGGACAAGGGCCGCAGGGACGAGGTCAAGGGAGGCCAGAAGCCGTTTGCCATAATTGTCGGATGCTCTGATTCCCGCATCCCGCCTGAGATACTTTTTGACCAGGGGATCGGTGACCTCTTCGTGATCAGGCTCGCGGGGAACATCGTCGACGATACGGCACTCGGCAGCATTGAATACGCCGCCGATCATCTCGGGACCCGGCTCGTCATTGTGCTCGGACACGCAAAGTGCGGTGCGGTCACGGCGGCTGCGGGGGGCGGCGAGGCGCACGGACATATAGGGAGTATCGTACAGCTTATAATCCCCGCAGTGGAGAAGGCGAGGGGCAAGTCAGGAGACCTTGTCGACAATTCCATCAGGGAAAATGCCCGGCTTGTTGCCGCGACCATATCCTCTTCAAAGCCTATTCTGTCAAAAATGGTCGAGGAAGGCAGAATAGCCGTCGTCCCGGCATACTACAGCATAGATACGGGGGCGGTGGAACTGCTCTAGAAGGCCATAAGGCGTAAATCGTAAAGCGTGAGATACCAAAGGGATATTTCACGCTTTTTTTGTTTTTAACACCTTACGTTTTACGATTTACGGCCCTCAAGATAGGGAAACAGATAGAATTTCAGAAACAGCCCGACGATCGCCATAATGAGGCTCAGGACCTGTCCCATGCTCAAAGGCCCGAGGACATATCCCAACTGGGTGTCCGGCAGTCGAAAAAACTCACAAAATGTCCGGAATAACCCGTAAAGTATGAGGAACATCGCAAAAACGTCGCCGTCTCTCTTTTTCCTGTCTTTATAAAACCAGAGAATAAGAAAGAGAAGGAAGCCTTCGAAGAATGCCTCGTATAATTGAGAGGGGTGCCGGGGGAGCGGGCCTCCCTGCGGGAATACCATCGCCCACGGGACAGAGGCCGGTTTCCCGAAGAGCTCGCCATTTATGAAATTCCCGAGCCTTCCCAAGCATATGCCGATCAGCCCGGTCGGGACGATGAGGTCCACGGTTGCGCGTAATGGAAGCCTCTTTCTGACGATGACGATAACAGCAGCAATCAAGGTACCCGCCAACCCGCCATGGAAAGACATGCCTCCATGCCAGACCATGAATACTTCAAGCGGGTTCTCGATATAGAAGCCCGGGTTATAGAACACGGCGTATCCAAGCCTCGCTCCGACGATAAGGCCGATAATGAGGTAGAAGAACAGGTCATCTATGACCTCTTTCGTTATCCCGGGCCTGGGGCGTTTGTGCAGCTGGTAAAGAGTGAGACCGTACGATGCAAAGAACCCGAGAATATACATTAACCCGTACCATCTCATGGCAAAAGGACCTATTTTGAAAATAACAGGATCTATATCGGGAAACTGAATAAAAACCTTCCTTCCGGCGGGTCATAGGTCATGGGTAATGGGTTATAGGAAAAACTCCCCTTTCCCCCCATTACCTATCACCCATTACCCATCACCTATTCTCTATACACAATTTTCATTAATTACTTTCCAGATATCCGACGCTTCCTTGAATACTATGCCGGGAATACCGTAATCGGCGGCTGCCCTTATGTATTCCGGGACATCATCAATATAAAGCACCTCATGCCGCTCAAAAGATGTCTTTTCGAATATCATATCGTATATATCTTTGTGCGGTTTTTTTG
>CAIQJW010000327.1 GCA_903872255.1 uncultured delta proteobacterium
ACGGCCGCATTATCTGGAATGTCCTTGCAATTCCGATATCTGCTATTTTATGCGGCTGCCAGCCGGTTATATCTTTGCCCTTGAAGGTCACCCGGCCCGCGTCCGTCCTTATAAAACCCGTTATGCAGTTAATCAGGGTTGTTTTTCCCGACCCGTTGGGCCCGATGATGCCGAACACATCTCCTTCCTGGATATCGAAGCTTACATCCACGAGCGCTTTCAATCCCCCGAAGGATTTTGTGATTCCCTGAACGGTTAAAACAGTCTGTGCGCTCATACCTTCACCCACCTTTCAAATTGGTGATACTTCCGCTGAAGGTAGACCATGATCCCCTCGCTCTTGAAGACGATGAAACCGGTGAGGATAATGCAGTAGATGACGATCCTGAATGTCCCGAACGCACGCAGGATCTCCGACAAAGGAACGAGGATACATGCACCTATTATTGCCCCGACCAGCGTTCCGCCGCCCCCGATAACAACAGCAGCGATCGGGATTATCGAAAAATCCAGCGCGAAGAGCGAGATCCCCGCCCACATGTAGAGATGCGCGATATATGCCCCGGCAAAACATCCGATCAGGGATGCAATGAAAACCGCAATGATCCTCATCCGGGTCACGCTGATCCCCGACGCCCTGACGGCCTGGTCGTTGTCCTTGACCCCGCGCAGGACAAGCCCGATATCCTGGTTCACGAACCTGCGCATCCCGAAGAGAAAAATGAGGACAACGGCAATGATCGTATAATTTTCGACATATGTATTGGGAAACGCATCTATCCCCGTCATGCCGTTCGTCCCGCCCAATATGTCGAGCGCCTCGATGATCCGGGTGAAAAGCAGCGGGTACATCAAGGTCACAATTGCGAAGTATACACCCCGAAGCGGCAGGCACGGCAGGAGGCAGAAGGTGCAGAAGGCCGCCCCGGCAATTGTCGCGAGCGGTATGGAAAGCCATATCGGCATTCCAAGCGTCGTGTTGAATATCGCGGCGAAGTATCCCCCCACCCCGGTGAAAAATGCCCCGCCGAGGCACACGAGGCCCACGTAGTTCGCGAGAAAATCAAAGGCCAGCGCCAAAAGAGCGTAAGTGCACATAATGTTGATGACCTTTTTCCAGTACGGGGCAAGCTCAAATACGAAGGGGAGGACAAAGAGCCCCGCTATGAGCAGGATCCTCGGCCCCATGAGATACAGTATCTCGCGCAGGGATGATATCGCGTAAATTCCTTCCGTCCGCACCTTTAACCCGCGGTCAATCCTTTCTTTTCGCATCATTGCGTCCATAATTACACCCGCTCTTCCAGTTCTTTTTGCTTGCCGAAAATGCCGGACGGCTTGATCAGCAAGGTGATAATAATCGCAAGAAGCGCAACCACCATCTGGTAATGGGCGGAAAGGAAAGATTCCGTGAGGATCTGGGCAAACCCGATAAGAAATGATGCCGCGACGACGCCTCCCCAGCTCCCCAATCCTCCGATAACGCACACAGCAATAGCAAAAATGAGGACATTGTACCCTGTTTCAACTACGATATTTCCGAGAGGAAGAAGAAGTATCGCCGCAAGGCCCGCGAGCGCGGAGCCTATCGCGAGGGAAAGGACGGCGGTAACATCGGAATTTATGCCGAGCATCATCGCCGCTCTCTCGTCCTGGGCAATACCCCGAAAAGCAAGGCCGATCTTTGTGTAGCGCGTAAAGAGGTAAAGAAGTGTAAACGTCAGGGCCCCCGCACCGACAATTATGATGCGCTGGTAATCCACGCTGACGCCGAATATGTTGACCGAACCCGCAAAAAAGGCGGGAAGGCTGAATGTCCCGCCCCTTAAGCCTCCCCATCTTAACCCTTCCAGAATGGCAAGGCCGATAGCGTATGTCGCGATTATCTCGGAGATCTCCATGCCCCGTATCCGGACCAGTATGAACTGGTAGATCATGGCACCCAAAGCGCTCGTGATCGCGATACCGAGAATGATCGCCAGCAGGTACGGCATGCCCGAACACTTGTTGAGAAAGATCCAGGTCAGGTAACCCGAGGCAATGTACAGGGCCCCGTGTGCAAAGTTCGGGACCCTGCTTATGCTATAAACCAGCGTGAAACCAAGCGATATAAGGGAGAGGGTTATGCTGTTAATTATCCCGTATACGACAATTTCCATATGGTCCCTCTTTTCTTTCTTTTATTTCATCCAGGGCGGAAGTATAACCTTGCCCTCAGCGGTCGCTGGAGGGAAGATCTGGACGCGTTTGCCCTTTTGCCACTGGATGATACCCGTTACCGCACCGACCTTAGGATCGAGCGAAGGAACGATCTGGTGCGTTTTAGGATCGAATTTCATCCTTCCATAAACACCCATAAGATCCTGGCTTTCGAGTGCCGCTATCACCTTATCGGGATCCGTGGAACCCGCCCTTTCGATGGCGTCTTTAAGCTGGTAAACCGCCATGTAGCTCGATGATGTTCCGTAGCCTTCGGGTTCCAGCCCCCATTTTTTCTTGTACGCATCGACAAACTTCATTGTCCAGGGGGTTATCTTCGCAGGCGCATTCCCGCCGTTGACCAGATTGACGATG
>CAIQJW010000328.1 GCA_903872255.1 uncultured delta proteobacterium
CGGGTCGCCCTCTTCTATAAAGACGAAATCACGGCCGCCCTCCATGACGGGCATCTGGCCCCTGTTTATCCTGTGCGCATTGACAATTATCATGCTTTTCTGTGACTGCCGGAATATATCGTTAAGGCGCACAGTGCTCACGCACCCGGAGACAATAATGTCCTTCAGAACATTTCCGGGACCTACTGACGGAAGCTGGTCGATATCGCCGACAAGAACGAGTGTCGCCCCTCTGGGAACAGCCATCAGTAAGCGGTACATGAGCGGGGCATCTACCATCGAGGCTTCATCGATAATGACGAGATCTGTATCCAGGGGATTCGACTCATTTTTCTTAAATCCCGTTCCGGACGCGAGGTCTCGCGGATTATACTCGAGCAGGCGGTGGATCGTACGGGACTCGACACCGGTCGCTTCGGTCATTCGTTTCGCAGCCCTGCCGGTTGGCGCTGCACAGAGAACTTTCTGTCCGGTCTTTGCGGCGATCTTGATGATCCCGTTTATGATAGTCGTCTTTCCTGTTCCGGGCCCTCCCGTTATGACGAGCACTTTTTGCTCCAGAGATGCCCTGACGGCATCGAGCTGCCTTTCTGAAAAAACTATCTGTTGATCATTCCCGGTGGCCCTGAATGCATCGTCGATATCGATGATCCTCATTTGTTTCGGATGCGAAGCGAGCCGGCCGATGGATTCCGCTATCCCTTGCTCGGCGCTGTGGAGGGAAGTAATATAAATGAGCCCTTTTTCGTAATTCTCCGCCGGTCCGGGAACCGAAGGCCCGTGCTCAATCACGATCTTTCTCTGGGCTGAAAGGCTCGTGAGGGCCGGTGGTATCTTTGAAGGTGATACATCAAGCACCTCGCTCGATCTCTCGACGAGATCATCGAACGGGGAAAAAAGGTGCCCTTCATCGGCAAGTTGTCCCAGCACGTAAAGAATGCCCGTTTCGATGCGGAAGGGGGCCTCTTTTTCAATGCCAAGATTTTCCGCTATCCTGTCAGCAGTGAGAAAGCCTATTCCGAATATATCCACCGCCAGCCGGTATGGATTGTCGCGCACTATCCTGACCGCGTCATTGCCATAGGAACGATAGATCTTGGCGGCGTATGCCGGGCTAACCCCATTGCCCTGAAGGAAGATCATCACATTGCGCACCTCTTTTTGTTCGTGCCATGCCCCTTTTATCATGTCGACCCGTTTTTCGCCGATACCCGGTACGTCACGGAGCTTCTCTGTATCGGCATCTATGACATCGAGGGTCGCCTCTCCAAACTGTGCCACGAGCCTTTTCGCCATTACGGGCCCGATGCCCCTTATCATTCCGGAACCCAGGTAGCGTTCGATGCCCTTCACCGTGGCCGGAAGAAGGGTTTCATACGATGAGATCCTGAATTGCTCGCCGTAGCGGGGATGGATGGTAAAGTCTCCCTCGATCCGGAGGGTTTCTCCGGGAACGACCGAATAAAGAGTACCGACAACGGTAATCAGGGTATCCTTCCCGTCAATTTTCGCTTTAGCTATGGTGTAATGGTTCTCTTCGTTGTAATATGTGATACGCTCGATTTGCACCTTGAGCACGCGTTGCGGGGTATTTTGAAACATGGTTTAATACTATCGGAAATAGATCGATAATAAAAGTGAAACATGCCCTTTAGGGCAGGGGTAGCGTACGGTGCCGGACTAGCGAATGATATTGCGGACAATTAAACGCCAGTTGTTGCGAATGGTCGCGAACATTCGGGCGATGATCCTTGATGAAGCCCAGAAGTGCGGCGGATTTATGCAATTGCTTATGAAGCCGAAAAACACCGGACGGGCCTGGACCAGAGAAGAGAGGCAGGTCCTTCGGATGCATCTTAAGCATTTGTCCTGTTATGTTCCGATAATGGTAATTTTCGTCATGCCTTTCGGGTCATTGCTTATACCGGTTCTCGCCGAGATACTGGACCGTAGAAGAACACGCCGCAAATTACGCGAAAAGGATCTCGTTGCTGAAGATCATGGCCGGGCGATCGTGCGATCAAAATGATCTTCGGTATATAATCCCCTTTATTGCGATTTCACATTTCATGAGGTAAGATAAGAACGTGGAAGACGCATGATACGTTTTAACGACATCGTCGACGAGGTTCTGACATATAACCCCGATGCCGATGTGGAATTGCTGCAGAGGGCATACATTTTTTCTGCAAAGGCGCATAGGGGTCAGGTTCGTCTGTCCGGAGAACCGTACCTTATCCATCCGCTGGAAACAGCGTATACCCTCACAAAGATGAACCTCGACATTCCAAGCATTGTTTCCGGGCTTCTTCACGACACCATCGAGGACTCCTACGTTGAAAAAAAGGAAATAGAGGAATATTTCGGCAAAGAGATCGCCGAACTCGTCGATGGTGTGACCAAGATCAGCAAGATACCCCTGAAAACATCGGAAGAATCCCGTGTCGAGAATTTTCGCAAGATGATCCTTGCGATGAGCAAAGACATCCGGGTAATACTGGTCAAACTGGCGGACAGATATCACAACATGCAGACCCTCAGTTTCCTTTCGCCCGAAAAGCAGACAGAGATCGCCCGGGAGACATTCGAGATATATGCTCCCCTTGCGCACAGGCTCGGCATCGAATGGCTGAGGACAGAGCTTGAAGACGTTGCCTTCAAATATCTCAAGCCCACCGAATACAAGCTTATCGCAGAGAATATCGCCCAGAAAAAGAAAGAACGCGAAGTGTATATCAATGAGGTTATCGGTCTATTGCGGCTGAAACTTGATGAGTTTCACGTGAAGGCGGATATATTTGGACGGGCAAAACACCTGCACAGCATCTATCGCAAAATGACCATGGAAGGCCTCGACATCGATGATATTTTCGACATTATCGCATTCCGCGTCGTGGTCGACACGATCAAGGAATGTTATGAAGCGCTCGGTATAATACACGCGGCATATAAACCTATTCCAGGAAAATTCAGCGATTATATAGCGCTTCCCAAGGCGAATATGTATCAATCGCTGCACACGAAGATCATGGGCCCGCATGGGGAAAAGATAGAGATACAGATCAGGACGAAAGAGATGCACCGCCTCGCAGAAGAGGGCATCGCAGCCCACTGGAAATATAAAGAGGGCAAGGTATTTAATCCCAAAGAAGACAAGATATTCGCCTGGCTGCGCAGGATCATCGAATGGCAGCAGGAATTAAAAGACAACAAGGAGTTCATGGAGATCTTCAAGATCGACCTGTTCCCAGACGAAGTATACGTCTTCACTCCCAATGGGGACGTGCGGGAACTCCCGAAAGGGGCAACCCCCGTGGATTTTGCATACGCTATCCACTCGGAACTCGGCCACCGGTGCGTGGGCGCAAAGGTCAATGGTAAACTGGTACCCCTTCGCTCGATGCTCAAGAGCGGCGATACAATCGAAATAATGGCAAGCCCTACTCACAAACCAAGCAAAGACTGGCTGAGCTTCGTCTCGACATCGAAGGCGAAGACGAAGATACGCCAATGGATAAAAACCGAGCAGCGCGAGAGAAGCATCGAGCTTGGCCGCTCACTCCTTGATAAAGAACTTTCCAAGCACGATATGAGTTTTTCCAAAATTCTCAAGCATGGAGAACTGGCGCCTATAGCGAAGGATTTCAGCTTCGAATCGGTTGACGACCTGTTCGCAAGTGTCGGGTACGGCCTGTATACCCCGCTGCAGGTCCTGAATAAGATCGTTCCCGAAACGCAGAAGCCGGTCGGCAAGATAAAAAGCATTATCAGCTCATTCAAGAAAGGACGCGATGATGCTATAAAAATAAAAGGGATCGATGGCCTTGTCACCCGGTTCGCGAAATGCTGCAACCCTATCCCCGGGGATAATATAATAGGTTTTATAACCCGCGGACGAGGCCTTACCATCCATGTCGAAGATTGTCCCAACGTTCATACATATGACGAACAACGCAAGGTAGAGGTGAGCTGGCAGCTCAGCAAAAATTATACGTTTCCCGTAAGACTCAAGGTAACGGGCAGCGATAGAAAAGGGCTTCTTTCCGATATCAGCAGCGTTATAGCCGCAAACAAGGTCAATATCATAAGCGCGCAGGCCATGGCCTATCCCGACCGTTCCGCCGCGGGCATCTACGAGGTCGAGATCGAACATATGTCACAGCTTAAAAAAGTTATGAAATCCATACAAAAAATCAAAGGCGTCAGCTCCGTCGACAGGATGCGCAGTATTACCTAGATACAGGTTATGGGTAATAGGTTTAGGGGTGAGGGGAAAGACGAAAAAAATGGGTTATAGATGACGGGTGTTTCCTTCGGACCCATTACCTATAACCCATTACCTGTCTTTTTAAACGGCCTTCTGGTAATTACCTTTTTTTATGCATTTGGTGCAGACTCGTGCTTTCCGGGTTTCGCCGTCTTTTACGAGCCGGACGGTCTGGAGATTCGGCAGCCATTCTCTTTTGCTTTTATTATTCGCATGACTCACGTTGTTACCGATTTGTTTTCCTTTACCGCAGATCTCACAGATCCTTGCCATTTTTTACCTCCTGATGCTCATTTGGGCTAGCCCACACTTATACGGGTTTAAAGACAAAGATTTTAACCGCTTAGCCCTTCCATGTCAATAGTTTTATCCCCCGGAGGGATCTTTCGTTTTTGGTCCCGGCAACCGGCCATAAAAAGCCTCATGATATTAAGAATATAAGAGACCATCCCGAACAGATCCTGGACATGCCTGAAATTACTGGGTAAACTGTTCTTCCGGAACATTATAGAATTAACTGATCGGAGTAATAATTATTCTCTATATGTATTGAAATAATAGATTGTTTAGAGATGCCCCGCCAGATGGCAACGGGGAGAAAAAGCTTTAAAATTATCTATCTTGCGCTGCCTTTCCACAACTTTTCAACAGGAATTCAACATGCAATGTTGAAAAATTGTGTCTCATTCTTCGGGCCGTTATTTATCAATCACAGATCTTCCAAAGCGGGTTTTGATACCCCGCTTGATCTTGCATTCTTTCGCTTCGCCAGCATTAATTTCAAGAATATACCGGGCAGGATGCCTGGAGCTTATAGTCGTTTCATCATGAGGATGAGCATTCTGATGGACATAAGTAACATCTTTTTTTCCGTTTATGAATATTATGTCAAGAGGTATAGAAACGTTCTTCATCCAGTAATGGTGCATTTCATCCCGGTCGTTAATAAAGAGCATGCCATATTTAGGCGGCAGATAGGGCCTGAACATAAGACCGCGGGATTGTTCGTGCGGCGTTACTGCAGGTTCAGCCTCGAATCGGCATAATTCCCGGCCGCTGTCATCAAAGAAGGTGACCGGGATCTTTTGAACCTCTGCCAATGGTCCCGAAACGGGTATGGCCAAAATAAGTGCAATGCACAATATACAGCCGGCGATGGATCTCTGCGAAATTTCCATGTGGTTATCCTGTGCCACTCAAGGCTGAAAAGTCAAGGGTTATAGCGTTAAGCGGGACATCGGGAAATACCTTTACTCGCCGGGCGGTTGCGCATTATATATAAGTCAGAGAGGATCGTACCCATGGGACCACAACAAATAACGGACAGGATATGGCGCGTTGCCGGTTCCGATTTGACGAACGGGCGGGACAGCGCCGTTTATCTGATCAATGCCGGAGAATCGGTCCTCGTCGACTGCGGATCGGGGCATGGCTTCGATAATACGCTCGCCAATATCCGCGGGGCGGGATTTCGACCGGACGATATACAGACCCTCATCATGACGCACTGTCACGCCGACCATATCGGCGCAGCGCATCTCTTAAAATCGCATTTCGGCACAAAGCTCGTCATGCACGAAAAGGATGCAGAAATTGTCGAGCGGGGGGATATACGGCTCACCGCGGCATTCTGCTTTGACGTGGACTTCAAACCCCTTCCCGTTGATTTAAAGCTCAAAGGTGATACGGGAAATCTTGAATTTCCGGGCCATGTCATACGGTGGCTCCACACCCCGGGGCATACTCCCGGTTCGATCTCCCTTTACATGGAGGAAAATGGGGAAAGGGTCCTTTTCGCCCAGGACATCGGGGCCCCGCTCCTTCCGGAATTCGATTGCGACCCCCCGGCCTGGCTCAATTCCATACAAAAGCTGTTCGCGCTTGAGGCCGACATACTGTGCGACGGCCACAGTGGGGCTTACGGACCGAAAGACGTCGTCAGGCAATACCTCGAATCTTGCCTTGCCTCCCAATATCAGAACGGTTACCTGGATGGCGTGAAAATATAGGTCCCGGTCAATATGCCTGTTCTAATTCTTAAGGTCAATCTCAGTGCTAAAGACGATATCAACTGTTTTCCCTACCATGAACCCGCCATCCTCGATCGCGGTACTCTTGAACGTTATCGCGGGACATTTTTCGACATCGAAGAAATCGGCACTCATGAGATGATTGTCCCGGCGCTACTCGTTGGTCGTAAGGTGTAGAAAGAACCTATGTTGATTAAGTATATCATGCCCGGTTATGGAACGGTACTTTCAGAGATTTCTTTACCCCTGACTCCTCACGCCTTACGGTCTCTCATGACTGACGCCTTACGATCCTAATAAACGGTCAGTTTCACAACCATCCCTTACTGGTCAGCGAATTTGCATGGATTACATACGTTGTGGTGTTAACTGCTCCTGTTATGCATTTGAAGCGGGGCTTCAATGATGCGACCACTTGATCGGCGTACGGAAATCGATCTCCAGGGGCTTTGAATGCATCAACCAGCGCAGCGGCAAAGGGCCTGTTGAAACACATACTCGATGACATGCCCTTGGGAGCATGTGCAGTAAATAAGGTTTCCTGCACATCGCGGTACGGTTCTGCCAATGCCACGCACCGGCACTTGTCATTGATCACGAAATCCGCGCATTGGCCCTTCAGTTGATTCACCTGCTGTTCGACATGATTTGATAAATACCAATCGTCATGGTCGCACCAAAAAAAGCAATCACATTGTTGGTCGATGCAATACTGCAACGGAATCATATACCATTGTGCCTGCGGTATCCTGTCGGGTGTGTGTATCCATTTCACATCGAAATCAAGCCGTAGATCGGCAATAGCCCATTCATAACTATCCGAAGTGCCGTTCTGGTGAAAACACATCAGTGCCGGTTTAACGGTCTGGTTCTGCATTTGCAGAGCCACAAATCGTGCCAGATCCGGCCTGTTATATGTGGGAGTGAATACCCCGATCTTCATTCCACCAACTTCCTTCCGGTACCGTAAGTCGCTAGTCGTAAGGTGTCAATAAACAATTATACTATAGCTTGTTATAGAAATAATATCGCGGAGGTTCTTTTGTCTTCGATTCCTCACGCCTTACGGCCTCTAGTGACTGACGTCTTGCGGCCTCAACAATGTCTCTCGCTGCCATCCTTCCCGAACACAATGTCGGCATCATGGTTGCCAGGACGTTCATGAGGATAAAGGCGACATTCAGCTCCGCCCCTTTCCGGATAGTATCGCGCACCGTTTCTTTCCAGTCTTCCCGCAAAGCCTGATCGCTCATATCTTTTATTTCTCCCGACAGGATTTCTTACCGCAATACCGATCTTCTTATTTTCATGAAAGAAGATGTTTTATGCAAGGAAAACAACGAAGCTATCTGGAAAAAGATTGACGGATTATATGGAGTATACTTCTTTGCCGAGGGTTTTGACCCAGTTCTGGGCCAGCACGTTCTGGGCTTCTTCCGTCCTGTCGCAGCCGAGAATGACTATGGCATTGCCGGATACCCTGCCAAGGTGCGGGTACAGGTAATGGACGTTTATGCCGGCGGCGTTGAGGGGCTTGAGCACAGCAAGGAGCCCGCCCGGATGGTCGGGAGTTTCAACGGCGAGTACCTCGGTTTCCCGGGGGTTGAATCCATTTCCCTTGAGGATGTTCTTTGCTTTTTCGGGATCATCGACTACGAAGCGGACCGTGCTTATGTCTGAGGTATCGGCTACAGAAATAGCACGGATATTGACACCTTCCCGTCCAAGGAGTTCGCTGACATGAGATAATGCGCCGGGCACGTTTTCCAGGCTTACAGATAATTGTTTGATAAGCATTGCAGTTACTCCTTGACGTAGTCAAAACCCATTTCGAGGGCTTCTTTATTCAATTTTATTAATTTAGATTTTCCTTCGCCGAGCAGTTCAGCGAGATTTTTTATCATCGCGTCGAAGGAAATAATGCCGCTTGCCTTGATAAACGCGCCAAGTATGATCATATTTCCAACTTTGATCGTGCCAAGTTTTTCGGCCAGTTCGCTTGTCGGGATCGAAAGCAGTTCAATGTCCATGCGCACCGAGTCCGTGTTCACAAGTGAAGCGTTAACGCATATAAGCCCGCCGGACGAAAGGATGTTCTGAAACCTGTTGAATGAAGGCTGGTTCATAGCAACGACAAATTCAGGCTCTGACGCCACGGGTGAAGCGATCTCCTCATCGGAAACGACCACGGTGCAATTGGCGGTCCCCCCGCGGACCTCTACCCCGTATGAGGGCAAGTAGGTGACATATTTTCCTTCGAGCATCGCGGCGTTCGCAAGGGTGAAGCCCATCGAGAGAACGCCCTGGCCGCCAAAACCTGAAAATATAGTTCGTGTCATCATGGTATATCTTTCACCACTCCAAGGGGAAATTGTTTTGTCATCACATCATCTATCCACCGGCACGACTCGAGGGGCCCCATCTTCCAATTGGTAGGGCATGGGGAGAGTATCTCCACAAGGGAAAAACCTTTTCCGTCAAGCTGATATTGAAATGCCTTTTTAATGGCCTTTTTCGCTTTAACAACGGCCGCCGGCTTGTTGACGGCCACGCGTTCGAGGTATGTCGTTCCATCCAGCATTGAGAAGACTTCGCATATCCTGACAGGGTGCCCGGCTAAAATCGGGTCTCTGCCATTCGGCGTTGTCGTGGTCACCTGGTTCGTCAGGGTCGTCGGGGCCATCTGCCCGCCGGTCATCCCGTAGACGCCGTTATTCACGAAAATCACCGTGATCTGCTCGCCGCGATTGGCTGCATGGAAACCTTCGGCAGTGCCGATAGCGGCAAGGTCGCCGTCCCCCTGATAGGAAAAAACAAGATTTTCCGGCCGCACCCTTTTTATACCTGTCGCAACCGCCGCGCCGCGGCCATGGGCGGATTCAAGCGTATCTATATCAAAATAGTTGTATAACAGCATGCCGCACCCTGCAGGTGCAACACATATCGCCTTATCGCGAAGCCCCATTTCTTCGACGACTTCCATGAGAAGCCGGTTGATTATGCCATGTCCGCAGCCGGGGCAATAGTGGAAGTGCGCCTCTTTCATCGTCTTCGGTCTTGTATATATCTTCTTCACGGCTGCTTCCTTCCGGATGCCATGTAATAATGACGTCCAATAATGCGGTAAAGCTCGACCGGCGTCGGGACAACACCCCCCGGCCTGCCATAGAAATGAATATGTCCTTGCCCTGCCAGCGCCAACCTCACATCTTCTATCAACTGGCCCGCACTCATCTCGAAGACAAAAAACTCATGGACCGTTTTGGCAAGCTCCTGAAGTATCGGAGCAGGAAATGGCCATGCGGTGATTGGCCTCACCATGCCGACCTTTATATTGTCCTGACGCAAGCGCTTTATGGCGCCTCTCGCGATCCTCGCACCGATGCCGTATGCAACGACGACCATTTCGGCGTCATCGATGAGGAACGTCTCGTACCGAATCTCGTTCTGCTGCATTCTATGGTATTTCCGGACGAGCTTCCAGTTGTGTTCTTCCTCTTCCTTTGTATCGAAAAGAAGCGAGCGAATCATGCGGGAAGGCCTGCCCTCAGCGCCCGTTAATACGTAATCCTTTGGATACTCTTTGGGGGGCTTGATATTGTCGAAATCGACGGGCTCCATCATCTGGCCCAGCATGCCGTCGCCGAGAATAATGACCGGATTGCGATATTGGTCCGCAAGATCAAAGGCAAGCGGGACAATTTCAGTGAGTTCCTGTACGGATCCCGGTGCAAGCACGATGGTCTTGTAGTCTCCATGCCCTCCGCCGCGCGTTGCCTGCAGATAATCGGATTGCGCCGGGGAGATGTTGCCCATTCCGGGTCCGCCGCGCACCATATCAACAACGACGGCAGGAAGCTCGTCGGCTGCCAGATAGCTGATGCCCTCCTGTTTGAGGCTCATGCCGGGGCTGCTTGATGATGTCATGGCGCGGGCCCCGGTAGCCGATGCGCCAAGGACCATATTGATCGCCGCTATCTCGCTCTCTGACTGGATAAAAACCCTGCCGAGCTCATTCATCCTTTTGGCCATGTACTCCGTCAGCTCGTTCTGCGGTGTGATAGGATAACCGAAATAACACATGCAACCGGATAAGATCGCCGCCTCTCCAAGGGCGGCATTGCCGCTCATCAGCTTTTTCAAGTCTTCATCACCTCTATGGCCACTTCGGGGCACATGACAGCGCAGGTGGCGCATCCCGTACATTCTGTCCCGTCATTAAAAGCAGCGATAAAATAACCCTTCGCATTGAGCTTGTCCGACAGTACGATCAACTTTTTCGGACAGAATTCAATACAGAGGGCACACCCTTTGCAACGTTCCGAATCAATAGTGATTGTGCCTTTCATAGAAAAATCAATACCTCGCTAATTTGGAAAAGCGTTTAAGATTAGCCCACTGCCAATACTATTGTCAACTTTATTTGTCCACGCTATTTTAAGGACACGGATATCCGGGAACTTTTCCCCGAGATCAAACACTCATAGTGATATACGGGCTAAAACTGGATGAACTTTATCAAAAATAGCGCCTAAATCCTTAAATTAGAGGAACAATTTTATTGATTTTATGGTCTTATCTGTCTTAAGGTTTTAGCAAATGGAATTGAGGCATATCGAGACATTTCTCAAGATCGCCGAGCTCAAGAGTTTTACGAGGGCTGCCGACGAGCTTTGCATAACTCAACCCACCGTAAGCAAACAGATGGTCGATCTTGAGCATTTTTTTGACGTAAGGCTCATAGACAGGACCAAACGGACAGTGACCCTGACAAAGGCAGGGGAGATCCTGTACCAGTATGCATTGGAAATGGTCAGCCTCAAGAAGGATACCATCGAGGCCATCGATTCCTTCAGGGGCCTCAAGAAAGGGAAAATGACGCTCGGAGCAAGCACTATCCCCGGGATCTATATTATGCCGCGCCTTCTGAGCGATTTTAAAAAGCAATACGCGGGTATCAAATTCGAACTTGTCATCGCCGATACGAAAGAGATCATCGAGAAAATGGAAAACGGCTTGCTCGATCTCGGAATAGTGGGGTTAAAGACTGAAACAAATAAAGTAGATTTCAAAAAATTGATAGATGACACGATCATATTTATCGGACCGCCCGATCTTCCCGATTCTATCACACTGAAAGAGTTGAGGGAGTTTCCCCTGATCGCCCGCGAGCGCGGTTCCGGCACGCGCAATACCGTGGAATCATCGTTACTGAAAATACGGGAGCTTGACAGGAACCGTCTTAATATCGTGGCCGAGTTCTCGGACAATGAAGCCATAAAACAGGCCGTTATGTCGGGAATGGGCATGGCATATATATCAAAACTGGCCGTCGAAGGGCTTATCAGGGACGGCATGGTGAAAAAGATTGCCGTTGAAGGTTTTCCCGAGATAAAGCGGTCCTTCTTCATCATTACCCGAAAAGGAAAGACGATCCTTCCGCAGGTGAAGGTCCTCATCGAAATAATCGATAAATGGAGAAAGCATGAAAAGAAATAGTATTCTCATACTTGCGCTCGCCATGGCATGCATCATGATCTGCGCGAGCGTGTCGAACGCCAAGGTATATCTTGATGTCTATGGCACGACATTCAAAAAAATAACGATCGGCGTGCCCGCGTTTAAGGGAGAACAGGCCGATAAATCTGTATCCGAAATGAGCGATGTTTTGAACAGGGACCTCGACCTCTCAGGCTTTTTCATTACTGCTCCAGCATCACTCATTGATAAGGAACTCCTCAACGAAGGCATCGAAAAAACGGAGGTCAAATTCGCCTCATGGCGCTCGATCGGGATCGACCTTGTCTGTAAGGCGCGCGTCCAGGTGGTCAATGGAGAATTGAGCCTCGAAGCATTCGTTTACGACACTCTTGACGGAGCGCTGATGCTGGCAAAACGATATAAGGCAAAAACGAGCGAATGGAGACGTGTAACGCACAGGTTGGCCGACGATATCATTTTTGCCGCAACCGGCGAAAAGGGCATCATGAGTTCCCGGATACTTTTTACAGCAGGCCGCCGGAATTTGAAAGAAGTCTATCTCTCCGATTTCGACGGGCAGAATGTAACACGCCTTACAAATTACCGGAGCATAACCCTTTCCCCGTCGCTGTCCCCCAATGGAAAATATCTTGCGTATACATCGTACAAGGAAGGCAGGCCCAATCTTTACGTCTCTGACTTCGACAACAAGAGCGAGATATTTGTCGACCGTTCCGAAGGCATGAAAATAGGTACGGCATGGAGTAATAATTCGACGCTTGTCTATTCGCATACATCCGGCAGAACATCAACCATATACGCTTTTGATGTTGGAAGCCGCAGCAAGAGGGTCCTTCTCCAGCGTGACGGGATACTTACATCCCCAACGGTCTCCTCTGACGGCTCGCGGTTGGTCTTCGTTTCCGATATGTACGGCACTCCGCAGATATTTTCCAAAATGCTTCCGTCGGGAGAGGCAAAAAGGCTTACCTATCATGGCAATTACAATAGCGCGCCGGCATTCTCGCCAAAAGGCGATCTCGTCGTCTTCGCCTGCAAGGTAGGCGGTTTCGAAATCTGCACAATGAACGCGGACGGCTCGAATCAAAGGGTATTGACAAATGACGGGTCCGTCAACGATTCGCCGCAGTTTTCACCGTGCGGCCGTTACATCATTTATACTTCAATGAAAGGCGGGGTCAATAAGGTCAATGTTATGCTGTTCAATGGCGAAAATAAAAGAACATTACGGTTCACCGACTTTGCCGAAGAACAGCCTAAATTCGTACCGTAAAAGAGCGGCTGACAGATGAAGAAACAAAAACGGGGAGGATGCATGAAACACATTGCATTATTATTGATGGTGGTGCTTCTGGTGATCGCCGGTTGCGCGCCGAAACAAGTGCAGACAGTGCCGCCGGTGGCGGTAACTACCACGCAGGACAGGACCTTATCCGATGAGGAAAGGGCACGCATAACCGAAGAAGAACTGGCCCGGGCCGAACGCGATCGTCTGTTACGCGAGCAGGAACGTCTGGCCGGCATACTGAAGGATGTTCTCTTTGATTTTGACAGTTATGCGGTAAGCAACAACGAATTGCCGAAAATAGAAGGCGTCAGTTCATTTATGAAACAGGACAGAAACGTGAAAATGGTCGTAGAAGGCCACTGCGATGAACGCGGTACAGTTGACTACAACCTTGCCCTCGGACAAAAAAGATCCGAAGCGGTAAAGAATTATCTTATTAAACTTGGTATCGAACCGGCAAGGATACGCACAATATCATATGGTAAAGAATTACCTGCCGAAACAGGACAATCGGAAGAATCCTGGGCAAAGAACAGACGTGCCCATTTTAAGATCGACCAAAAGGGGTGAGCGATGAACCATGTTTTTACGGCGCGCCATAGGCATATTTTGTCGTCCATACCGAAATACCTGCTGGCTTTATCGCTCCTTAGCCTGCTTGTTTTGACTGGATGCGTCACGACCGAGGAGTCGACGAAGCTGCAGGGTAATATGAGCTCGCTTCAGGGAGATTTTTATCAGTTTAAGCAGGACACCGATGCCCGGCTGGCCAGGATCGAAAAGGAACAGGAGAACCTGAGCAAGCAGGTCGTCAATATGTACTCATCCGTCGATAACCGTGATGAAAAGATCCGCAACATTATGGGAAAACTGGACGAACTCGAATACCAGATCAAGACATCCTCGACTGAATCAAGAACAATGGGAGCTACCAAGCGCGGCAATGCAGAGCTTCCGCCCATATCAACCACCCGCGAGCCAAAGAAAGGTCCCGCAAAGACACCTCCAAAGACAGATGCCCGGTACGAAGAAGCATACAAGGAAGCATTCGACAGTTTCCAGCGCGGGCAATACGAAAATGCGGTAACAACATTTACCGCATTTACCGAAACATACAGCGGGACTCCGCTTGCCTCCAATGCATTCTACTGGATCGGCGAATCATATATGAACCTCAAGAATTACGACAAAGCGATTCTGTATTTCCAGGAGGTCATCGACAAATATCCGAAAAGTGAAAAGGCGCCGAGGGCCCTTTTATCCCAAGCCGAGGCATTTCGCCTGACAAATGATAAGAAAAGCGCTGCCACGCTCTTAAAGAGGGTCATAGAGCTTTATCCGAAAAGCGAAGAGGCGGTTATCGCCGAGCGCAAACTGCGGAATCCGTAATCTTAAAATGAGATAGGGTTCTTTTATACCCGAAAAAAACCCCTCCGTTCCTGCCGGAATGGAGGGGTTTTTATTCTCAGCAATAGTTTACGTTGTGATCTCGGGAAGTACTTCTTCCTGCGGCGGAAGCTCTTCCGTCTTATCGAGTATGTTCATGTCGTAGTTCCGGTATTTCGGATACCCTGTTCCGGCGGGAATGATCCTTCCCATAATTACATTTTCTTTCAGGCCCCTTAAGTAATCAACCCGGCCTTCTATCGATGCCTGGGTCAATACCTTTGTGGTATCCTGGAAGCTGGCTGCCGATATGAAACTGTCGGTGATCAGTGATGCCTTGGTAATTCCCAGGAAAAGCGGTTCGGCCTGAGCGGGTTTTCCGCCTTCGGCTAACACCCGTCTGTTTTCCTCTTCAAACACCCACCACTCGACATAATCGTCAATGATAAAGTTTGTATCGCCTATATCCTTTATTTTTACCCTCTTCAGCATCTGCCGCACGATCGTCTCGATATGCTTGTCATTGATCTTGACACCCTGCAGCTGATATACCTCCTGGATCTCATCGACGAGATAACGGGCAAGGTCTTTAATACCTAGTATCCTCAGGACATCGTGCGGATTCACCGGGCCATCCATCAGCGGTTCGCCGGCCTTGACATAATCTCCTTCGTGAACGATCACGTGTTTGCCGCGGGGGATTGTATATTTCCGCGGTTCCCCGTGGATTGATTCCGGGGTAACGACGATCTCCCTTTTTCCTTTTGCCATTTTGCCGAAGGTCACAACACCGTTGATCTCGGTAACGATCGCATTTTCCTTGGGTTTGCGTGCCTCGAAAAGCTCGGCGACACGCGGCAGACCGCCTGTGATGTCTTTCGTTTTCGTTGTTTCCCGGGGCATTTTTGATACGACATCGCCTGCGAATATCTCATCGCCCTCGTTGACCACGATATGGGCGCCGATCGGCAATATATACCGGGCGGGACTCGTAGACCCGGGGATCATTTTTGTTCTACCCTTTTCATCTTTAATGGATATCCTTGGGCGAAGCTCAGGATTTTTCGGCTCGATAATGACCCTGTATGAAAGGCCGGTCACCTCATCCTTGCTTTCCTGCATGGTATCGCCTTCAAAAATGTCACCAAATTTGATCTTTCCGGATTCCTCGGAGAGGATAGGGATCGTATACGGATCCCATTCAGCGAGGGTATCTCCTTCTGCGACCGCCTGCCCGTTATTAATTCTCAGCTTGGCTCCGTATATGACCGAGTACCGTTCTCTTTCGCGCCCCGTATCATCCATGATGGCTATCTCGCCATTACGGTTCATAACAATGGGCACATCTTCGCGGTTCAATACTACGCGCACGTTGATGAACTTCACGATGCCGTCATTGCGGGTTTCCAGCGTTGATTGTTCAACCCGCCGTGAAGCGGCGCCACCGATGTGGAATGTACGCATTGTAAGCTGCGTGCCGGGCTCACCAATTGATTGGGCGGCGATAATACCGACGGCTTCACCTATACTAACAAGCCTGCCCCGTGCAAGGTCGCGTCCGTAACAGAGCACGCAAACACCCCGGCGTGACCGGCAGGTCAATACCGAACGTATCTTTACCCTTTCGAATCCGGCCTCCTCGATCAATTTGAGATGGCTTTCTGTTATTTCATCATTTTTACGAACGATAACAGCGCCGTCAGGGTCTTTCAAATCCTCGAAAGAAACTCTTCCCAGGATACGCGCGTCGAGACGCTCGATTACCTCACCGCCCTCGACAAGAGAGCCGATCTCGATATAATCAAACGTTCCGCAGTCGACCTCGGATACAACAACATCCTGGGCCACATCGACAAGCCGCCTCGTAAGATAGCCCGAATTGGCTGTCTTAAGGGCCGTATCAGCGAGGCCTTTACGTGCGCCGTGTGTCGAGATAAAGTACTGGAGAACGTCGAGGCCTTCACGGAAATTGCTCGTGATCGGGGTTTCGATGATCTCACCGGACGGTTTCGCCATCAGGCCCCTCATCCCGGCCAACTGCCTTATCTGCTGCGCGTTGCCCCTTGCGCCGGAATGGGCCATCATGAAGATCGGATTGAGACTGTTCTGGTGCTCCGGTTTGCCGCTCGGCGTCATAACCGGTTTTCCCGACAGATCGAGGACAACATCGGAACCGAGTTCATCCATCAGCGCCTTCGCGATCTCTTCTGTTACGGTTGCCCAGATATCAATTACCTGGTTATATCTTTCACCGTCGGTTATCAGACCTTCCTGGTACTGGTTCTGGACGGTCTTCACGGCTTCTTCCGCCTTTTCGATGAGCGCTTTCTTCTTTTCCGGTATCTTCATATCATCAATGGATATTGATATACCGCCAAGGGTCGCGTAAAAATAACCGAGGTCTTTCAGCCTGTCTGACAGGATGACCGTGCATTTCTCGCCGGCATCACGGTAGCATTTATCAACGAGCGCCGCGATCGTCTTCTTGTCCATGATCGTATTAATGCTTGCGAACATATCCTTCAGGACCTTGTCGCGCTTCGGCTCATCAAGCTCCAGAAGCGCATCCTGCACGACATCGCGCAGAATGATCCTTCCCGGAGTTGTACTTACCATCTCGTCGCCGAGACGGACCTTTATCCGCGCATGAAGGTCTATCATGCCGGAATCGTACGCAACGCGCACTTCCTCCGAATCTGCAAAAATTTTATCTTCACCACGGCGGTATTTACGATCTATCGTGAGGTAATAGAGCCCCAGGACGATATCCTGCGTCGGAACAATGATTGGCTTGCCATTAGCAGGCGACAGGATGTTGTTCGTGGACATCATGAGGACCCTGGCCTCTGTCTGCGCCTCTGTTGAAAGCGGCACATGCACAGCCATCTGGTCACCGTCAAAGTCGGCATTATATGCCGGGCAGACTAGCGGATGGAGCTGTATGGCCTTTCCGTCGATAAGCTGCGGCTCAAAGGCCTGGATACCGAGACGGTGCAGGGTAGGTGCCCTGTTGAGCAATACGGGATGCTCCTTGATCACCTCTTCGAGGACGTCCCATACCTCGGGCCTTTCCTTCTCTACTATCTTCTTTGCATTCTTGATCGTCGTTGCATACCCTTTTTGGATCAGACGGTTATATACAAAAGGTTTGAAAAGCTCCAAAGCCATGTATTTGGGAAGGCCGCATTGATGAAGCCTCAGTTCCGGGCCAACCACGATGACCGAACGGCCTGAATAATCGACACGTTTCCCAAGCAGGTTCTGACGAAAACGCCCCTGTTTGCCGCGAAGCATATCGCTTAAAGATTTCAGCGGCCTCTTGCTCGCCCCCGTCACAACCCTGCCGCGTTTCGAATTATCAAAGAGGGCATCTACTGCCTCCTGAAGCATTCTTTTTTCGTTCCTGATAATTATCTCGGGCGCGTTGAGTTCCATAAGTCTTTTCAGGCGGTTATTCCTGTTTATAACGCGCCGGTAAAGGTCGTTGAGATCGCTCGTTGCGAAGCGCCCGCCATCTAAGGGCACGAGTGGTCTTAGTTCC
>CAIQJW010000329.1 GCA_903872255.1 uncultured delta proteobacterium
AACCTATAATTTAAATCCGGTCAAAATAGCCGAGGACGTGGTCGTTCCCCGCTCGGAGATCCCCTCCTTGATCCGGATACTCGAGAACCTTGAGAAGAAATACGGCGTACCCATACTGAGCTTCGGCCATGCCGGTGACGGAAATTTTCATGTAAGCATCATGATAAAGGACACCCCCGAAGACCGGCACAAGGCCGAGTTGGCGGTCAAGGACATCTTTACCGAAACCGTTCGACTCGGCGGTACCCTGTCCGGCGAACACGGCATCGGGATCTCGAAGTCAGCTTATCTAGATATAGAACTCTCCCCCGATGTGATCGCCACGATGCGATCGATCAAGACCCTTTTAGATCCTAACAATATATTGAATCCGGGGAAGATATTTAGGGGATAGGCGAAAGGCTAAAGGCGAACGGCTAACGGCGAAAGGCGAAAGGCGAAAGGCTAAAGGCTAAAGGCGAACGGCGAAAGGCTAAAGGCGAACGGCTAACGGGAGAAATTGATTTTGTTTTTAAATGTTCTTGAACGGGATGATATTAGTCGTGAGAGCATGCCGGATACTGCCTGGCAATCATCTTCGAGATCTTTAAGTAAGTCTTTGTCCAAATATTGTATTTCATGGGCAATTATCAACTGGGTCAATAGCTCGGCGGCGGATCCTTTTGCGATGTAGAGGTAACGGACGGCTTCCCTGTCAGTATCTCTTTCGTCACCTTCAGCTATGTTGCTGGGTATGGATACACTGGCTCGCCTCAACTGATCTCGCAAGCCGAAGTCTGTTTTGAATTTTCCATCACCCGTTATGCTGTATATTTTCACCGCCAACTCTTTGCTTCGTTGCCAGACCTTGAGGTCTCTGAACCCTCCCCTTTCCACGCTATTATTCTCCCATAATTAAAAATGTACGATCAAATCATTATTGAAATAATTTATCTGGAAGTTACTTCTTTGAGGCAGAAAAAGATTTTTCCCGTTAGCCGTTCGCCGTTAGCCGTTCGCCGTTAGCCGCTTCTACTCTTCCGGATCCGGCAGAACCTCGGCTATCCGCTCGTATTCGCTCATGACCTTGCGGGTAAACGAGGTGGTTTTTGCCTTTTGATCGTCCTGTGGTTTGTGGACTTTGCCGGGACCGGCGTTATAGGCATGGAGCGCCGATACGATATTTTCAAACATGTTATTCAACTTGGAGAGATAACTGACCCCGAGCTTAATGTTTTTTTCCGGTTCGTGCAGGCATTTTGTTCCTTTGATCTCAACACCGGACTGCCGGGCAATTGCCCTGGCTGATTTCGGGTTTATCTGCATCAGGCCCCTGCCGGTCCTAGATACCGCCTCGTTCTTGTAATTGCTTTCAACCTTCATAATGGCAAGGACAAGCCGGTAATCCAGGTCAAATTTCTTCGATTCGTCGTACACGCTGTTTGCTATGATCTTTATGCGGTCCTCGGAGACTCCCGGCTTGCGTTCCTTGAGATAGGAAACAGTCTTCTCGACGATCACAGCCTTCTCGGATGTGGTGTCGTCAAGGATCATCATGCCTGATGCGCAGAACCCCGCGGTCAGGACACCGGTAACAAGTAGCAGCGTTACAATAGCAATACAAAATGGTTTTTGTCTGTTCATCGGGTTAAGTTAGCCCAATCCGCATATTGTTGTCAACCCTTTTTATGCGCTGTATAACAATCAAGTCCTTGAAAGCATTGAACAAACCAGCATAAAATTACGTGCCTAAAATCAATGCTTTTTTGAAGTTTTTTAATACTTCGCCAATTGACATACCTCAGATACATCTGTTAGAGACTTATATGAGAAAAAAACTGCCCTTCGTTGCCGAACTTGCCACGACGGCAATGGGTATCCTCCCTCATAAAAATGTCGACGATGCTCTGAACCTCGCCCTATCCCTGGATATTCCCTTCTGGCCGCAACTCCCCCGCGTCTCTTTCTTTGAGGACATGTATGTCCAGGCATTGGAGCATTTTCCGGGAGCTGTCCTCGATGAGGCGACGCAAAGGGTTTATATCGATACGCGGCTCTTTTATGACGGGCTGGATGCATTTTTTTCCCACGAACAGGATGATGCCTGGTTTGCGTTATCAGAAGATCGCTCCCGGGTGTTCAGGAAATTTCTCGATCGGGACCTGTCACGGTTTAAATCCGTGCACGGCCAGGTTATAAGTCCGGTGAGCCTGACGCTAAAAATTGTAGATGAGAATGGCCGGCCTATAGTTTATAATGATGACATACGTTCAATTGCGTTCTCGTTCATCCAGAAAAGGGTCAATGCGCAATATAAGGAGCTTGTTGTGAAGAATGAGCGTGCGTTTGTGTGGATAGACGACCCCGGGCTGGAATTTATCTTCAGCGCGATGAGTGGTTATGATCATATCAAGGCCCGGGATGAATTGCTGGAATTCTACGACGGCATCGAAGGCCCCCGCGGTCTTCATCTATGCGGGAACCCCGATTGGGATTTTCTCCTTTCTCTTAATATCGATATCATTTCATTAAACGCATGGGGATTTGGTGATATTTTCGTGAATTACGCGACAGTAAACAATTTTATTGAGGGCGGCGGCGTCGTTAGCTGGGGTATAGTGCCTACCTATCAGGATGAACTTTTAAAGGAAGATGCGGGAACATTGGCAAACAGACTGGAAAAAATATGGGGGCCTCTTGCGGCAAGAGGTTTGGACATGGCAGAGATTGCTTCCGGCAGTATGCTTGCCCCGGCCACATGCAACATCGTTAATCCCGACCGGACAGAAACAGTAGAGAAGGCCTTCGGCCTTTTACGCCAGGTGTCGGGACATCTCAAGGAAAGGTATATCCAATGAAAACGCTCCATGTCGTGTGCAAGCGCGAAAAGAAGGATGCACTGGAAATCGCGGGCGAAATAATCAGGCGTTTCGGGGACGGCAACCGGATCGTGCTTGAGGAAGAGGCCGCATCCCAGATTGGATACGGGGATAGATTTGAGATGGAGCATGTCGGAGAGGGTGCGGATGTCATAGTTGTTCTCGGCGGAGACGGAACCCTTTTGTCCGTATCACGTCACGGGAAGGGGTCAGAGGTCCCTATTATCGGTGTTAACCTGGGAAGCCTTGGATTTCTGACCGAGACATCGATCGAAGAATTTGCGACGAC
>CAIQJW010000330.1 GCA_903872255.1 uncultured delta proteobacterium
AAGTTGCTCATCTTGTACCCCCGCTTGTTAATTTTTTAACATACTGCCCGGCTGATTGCAACAAAAGATGATACTGCCCGTCGAAGAGAGAAATGAAAAAAGTGACGCTTAACTGGGCATTGCCAAGCATTGAGGGGCATTAACGCCTTTTTATAACAAAAAGATACTTTGTTATGGATATACCTTTCTAAGCGATTCTATTGATATGGTTGTGAAAAAAAGATCTCATGGATTGAAATTGGATCATGTATGAGAGCGCCGAGGATCAAACGGGGCTTAACCTTTTCTTTGCGAGCTCGGAAAAGAGGTGCTGGAGTATGTGGGTCTTCTCGAAATCTTCAGATGATATCCTGCGGACCGCTATATCGGTAACTGCAACAACCGTTGCACTTCTGCGTCTCTCGGGTGAAAAATATGCCATTTCACCAAATATGTCGCCTTCGGAGAGTTCCGCGATCACATTTCCTTCCTTATCCTGGATCCGGACCTTGCCTCGCGCTAGATAGTAGATGCCATTTGGCTCATCACCGAGACAAATAATGGTTTCTCCCTGTTTGAACCATTGAATGACGAACAGGGGTTCCCAATCGGTATTTTCTACCAGGGCATGATAAAAATTATCGTCGAACGCTTTGATCAGTTGCTGGGAAAGAACCAGAAGCCTGGTACCCAGACCTTCACCTTGTTTTTCATCGATCGAGATCCCTTTGTATTCGAATGTTTCCATCGGATAAGGATGCTCGTGTATGTAATCCAGTATACGCAAAGTCGCAACATCGAGCTTGCCGGTGGCCTGTTTAAATACGGTTGCAGCTTGACGAAGTTTGTTTTCGGCCATCTGGAAGTTTGACGAAATGTTTTTTTGCTCATTGCCGATCACGTATTCTATCCCATCATTCTTCAATTCTATGAAATGTTGGAGCTGCTTAAGGTCAATATCGGACGGGCAGTTATGGATCCCCGGTTTATATATAGAGTAGACATGGATCGGATGCCCGATACCCTTTGGAGTGATCTTGCCAACAGCAACGATAAATTGTGCCTCGTCAGACTGTGCCCGTGCGATAGTGCGGTCCATGAGAATATTTGTCCCGAAATACGCGCATAATTCCTGCAGCCTGTTAGCAGCGGCAAAGCAATTTCCGAACCTCAGTATCAGCTTGCCAAATTCTGCCTCAATAATATCGCCTGCATATATTCCAATTCTCGTAATAGAGATCTTGCGGTTTTCAATGGCCTGAACTATGGCGAGTGCTGCCTTAAGGGCGCGTTTGCATTTTTCCTGCCGGTCTTCACCGGCTTTTTGCTTGAATAGGGCGATAGAAGAATCACCGGCAAAGGGCTCAAAATCATCCGCATCGTTTTCCAGGATCATAGTCTGCAGGGTATCGAAATAGCCGATCATAAGGTCGCGGATCTGCTCGGCGGTCCTATTGGCCGTGAGCTGTGAATAGTGGTATATATCCGTAATGAGAACGACTGCTTCTCTTGGGGGATCGTCGGGTGTTTTCATAGATGAATAGAAATTATATGCAGGAAGGTTTAAAACAGTCAAGTAAGGCTGACCGGTTGAGATAGACTAAGGCCCTGCGGATCCGAAGATCGGCAGGGCCTTGAAACACATTTGTCCTATCCGGTCCTAGTTTGTAATGAAAACTTTATGCTTTTCCAGGATCTTCTTGAATTCTTTGCTTTTCCTGAGATTATTGATATCTGGGTCTTTTCTCAGGCTGTCGTAATCGTTAAAGCCCTTGGAAAGTGCCGCATCAAGTTCATCCAGACCATAATCCGTATTTCCCATAAGCGAGTGGACGCAGGCCAGGTTATAGCGGATAGAAGCGCTTTCAGGATTGACCTCTTTTGCTTTCTTAAGATCATCGAGGGCCTTGTTGTTCTTGCCTTGGAGCATGTACGCCCCGGCCCTTCCCGAATAGGCTTCCGCGTAGTTCGGGTCTTTATTCATCGCATTTGTGAATTCGGCGATCGCATTCTCAATATTTTCATTACGAGCACCTTTTGATGTTGCGGACTTCGCGATGCTTATGTAGCTCATTGCCTGTTTGAGGTTTGATTTTGCAGCTTCATTCGGTTCGCCTGACTGAGATGTTTTCCCGGGAGCGGCCGTCGGTTCTGGCTTTTTCTCTTCCTGGGCGGGCGGCGGTGCAGCCTGCTGCGGCTCGGCCTTTTGCTGCGGCTTGTTCCACGGGAGTTTATCACAGCCCATTCCCATCAATCCAACAGAAACCAGGAATGCAATCGTGACAACGAATACCAGTTTCCTCATCTATAGATCCTCCTCTTTATTTAAAAGTCGTGTTCATTTCGTGATGCGCATATTCCAGTTGTCGCTTGTCGACATTACTTGCGGGGTCTGAGTGATGTCCGAACCTTTTTCCTGTTTTACCCTCTGGGAAACAAGCGGTTTGGAATACGTAAAAGCATCTTTTACGGAACCGTTGTACTTCTTTAAACCGTCGACGAAGTAATAGGTGAATACGCTGTTCCTGAGGGTGTCGGATTCCCAGGATTTCTCGCCTGCGCTACTTGCAGACAGGAGTACCTTTCCGTATCCATCCTGACTGTCAATGCTCTTTCCCGAACTGCTTTTTCTCGGTGCATCGTCAGTGACGATATCTTTGGAACCTAACAGCCTTTTCCCGTAATCCCGGGATATGCCGTATCCCTCGTCGTCATCGGCTCCGAGCGATTTACCACCCGGCGGCAGAAAACCGGGTATGGAGCGATAGGCGCCGTTGCTGTAGCATGTGTCAAGGATCATGACAAGACGCTTCGACCTGAGACTTTCAACAAAATCTTTGAGCATATTCTCCGTAACGGCCGTATGCCAGACCCTTTCACGCGGTTTTACCTCGGTGTCATAGGTAACGATATGAACACCGCCGAACTTATCCGGAGGCGTCCCGTGGCTGCTCATGTAAATGACCACAAGGTCGTCCGGTCCTGCCTGGTTTTTGATTGTGTTAAGATACTTGACTATATTGTCCCGGGTGGCTGTCTGGTCGGTCAGGTAATATACGTTGTTGCGCGGAAACGCTGCTCCCTGCGGGTTGACAATGAAACTGTAGAAACTTGAGGCATCCCGCACAGTATACTGCAAACTCTGAAGACCATGCTTGAATTGACCAACCCCGACGACCAGGGCATACCGGTTGCGTACTGTACCCGGCAAAGCCGCATCGGACCCTACTTCCTTGATAACGCGTGCGCGGCTGAAAAGGCCTCCGATCCTCTTCTCCCATTCCTTGACCCTAATGTTGTCGGGGGTGACGGGAGAAACCCATTTTACACCGACGACCTGCTGGGCGAGGGAAAAGGCCAGGTCAACCTGCCTGTCATCTTCATAACCACCCTTAAGCTGAATGCGGCCGTACGAATCGAGTTCCGCGAACCCGTTCGTTACCCTGTTCTGTTTGAAATTGTTATTAATAGCATTAAGGTGTCCGTCCGTAACCGGTGATGTCTGAGCGATCACCCTGCCGCCTGACGCTGCAAGGAGAAAGAGACAAACCGCGACGAAAACCAATATTTTACAGCGTTTCATGTTTCTTACCTCACGACGGACCCGCCTGCCGTTCTATGGAGTAGGGAAACCTCCTCTACGATAAGGACCGGCTGGGCAGACCAGGAGATCGGCTGCCCCAGGGCCTGCATGTCAAAGCCCGGGATGAAAGCCATTCCTTTCCGGACATTGAGTTCACGCTCGACCATATCCGATTTGCCTTCCGCATTGACGATAAATGCAATTTTGTAACGCCCTTCGGGAACATCCTTGGGAATGTCAAAAGAGCCGTCTGCGGTCCGTGTTCCCGGTGCTGCGGTAACCTGCTGGTCAACCTGTCCAAGGTCCACGTATTCATTCTTTGAAGGATCGAAATACTTGACGATCCGTGTTTCAGTCACTTTTATTTCCTTCCGGTCGGGCGGCGCCATGACATAGTAGGAGCCATTAAGCTTTACCGATCCACCCTGGGCTACGGATGCCGGATTTACATTGAACCCCTGTATCTTGACAACATCACCCTGGGACTGATTGTATCCCGTTTTCTTTACGGTTTCCTGGTAACCTGCCGTCTGGGTGCTTTTCAAGGTAGAATATAGTGAAAGGCATTTACCCCAGGCATATGCGAAGCCGATGCTGCCCCCGATTGCAGCGCCAACACCCGCCCCCTTCCAATCGCCACCGATGAGTCCCCCGATAATGGCACCACCGACAGCTCCACCAGCTGTGTACATAGCTATACATTGATTTCTCGCACGAATGCGGTCTTCTTCCGTTTTTATCTCATCGGGATTGGGCAGCATGGAAGCGCATGAGTAAAGAAAAAACACACCGATGAACATGATTATGAAAAACTTAATTCCTTCCTTTTTCATAAATACTCCTTATCTGTGTTTGAGTTTGATCTCCAGCGTCAGTATGCTGCCATCCTGGACGTACGATGCCGGCACGACCCCAAAATTCTCACCGCCCGCCGATTCCAGGACAATGTCCTTCTTTCCGCGTGCTTCGGGTTTCCAGCCTTTTTTCGGATTTATTACCGCGTAGCTCGTGCTGTTGTCATCGAGCGTTATATCTTTTGAGCCTTCGAGCGATGCGGTCATAACTGCCGGCGGCGGAGGAGGTGCGTTTGCCGTGTCAGCCTGACCCGGAGGAGGAGGTGCGTTTGCCAGGTCAGCCTGACCCGGAGGAGGCGGAGGCGGAAGCGCCGCTGAAGAAGATTCGGCCGGAGGAAGAGGCGGAGCGGACGCTACCGTCGATGTCGAAGGGGTGCCCATAGGATTCGGTTGTCCCGAAAGCATGACAAGAAGTTTTTCTGTCCCGGGAGCACCGGTGAATCTGAACTGGCCGGTCCTGGGAATCTCGATCATTGCGCCGGGTTCAACCTGTTCGCTGCAGAGAACGGTCGAATTGCCGGAGGTGCCGATATTCATTATGGTCAGATATCCGGGCCTGTTCGTCCGAACGAGGAGTTTGATCTTTTCGCCGGTACGAAATGTCCGCGTTTTCTTAACGATGTCAAAAGAGCCGTTATCCCGAAGGAGAACAAGCTTGTAAGAGACGCCGACATACTTTTCTCTGACGGGAGCTGATGCCGTTTGTGTGGCCGGTCTCGCGGTTGTTCCTCCCGAGGACATCCGGACGGCAGGCCCTTCACCGCTGTCGAAGATCGCCTTTGCTCCGGATGGTCCTGCAGGCGCTTCGCCGGCCAGGCCGAGAACGAATAATGAAATGATAAAAATTGCGATAATTGAAGGTAACGCTTTCATACTAAACCTCCATGGAAATAAATGTTTGGCTCGTGATGCTCGATTATCCGGGACATGTGCCGTGAAAGAAAAATGCCGAATGTCCATCCCAAAAGAGAATCCTCTTTAATGTAGTATAACCGTAACCTGAAAATTTTGTCAACGGGAGAAGGAGACCACAAAAATACCTTAAGAAACAGGCAGAAATGGGACTGTAAAATATGATTGACAATACTTTGTATGACTAATATATTGCTAACGGGGCAAAGGATATTGTCCAAATTTCCGTCGATTTGCCTTATGGTCGATTGTTGGCCGCTTATCCCGATGTCCGACAACTGGAGGGATTGCATGCGCATTCCAAGACTTCTTGCAATTAAGACCGTAATCATCATTTCGCTTCTATTCCCGGCAATGCTTTTCGCAGTATCCACGCCGCCGTCACAGCTCGTCAGTTCAGCAATGGACGGCGTCCTTCTTGATATGAGCAATCCATTTCTCAAGGTCATAAAGCAGGGATCATGGATATCGGGGGAGAAGTACAGGAATCCCCTCCTTAATCTGGCAGACCCGTCTGACCACGATGCCCGGTTGTTTATCTCCCTGGAGGAAGTTTCACCGGAGCGTGCCCGTGAAGTATGGAAGGCATTCCAGGGACGCCTGAGAAAGAAGGTCTTTGCGATGGCCCAGAGTGCGGGGTACAGCACGGATGAGATCCAGCTTCTCCTGAAATCGGTTAATTTCTATCCTCCAGCTCAGCTTATGAAGGGAATCGAGCAAAACGAGGAAGCGATCGCCAAGTTTCTCAAGATGGGCAATTATCCGAATCTTCTCGAAGTCGGGGAAGACGCGGCAGAGGGGCTCTACACAACGCCAACCAAGTTTATCCGGCAGGGTTATGAAACAGGGACGCGGGTACAGGTCTCCGAACTGGTTGCCGAGGAAGGGTCGGACTCATATAAGCTCGTCCATAAAGCGACAGCGGAGGCGGAGCATAAAGTTGAACAGGTGGCTGAGGCCAATCTGAAAGGCTACGTTCAAACGGCTGAATACAGTCTCAATGAAGCCCAAAAGGCCCTGAAGGAAGGAAAACTGGATACGGCCAAAAAGAACCTTGCACGTGCCAAAGACCGGCTCAAAAGCGCCCGGAAACTGGGCGGGGTAAGTGCCGAGGGCGCCGTCGTAAAAGAGCTTGACGCCCTCGAAAGCCAGGTAGACGACGCAATAAAAGCCGTCTTCGAATCGGCTGACGATGCAAAGGCAATGCTCGGAAAATGTAAACAGATGGGAAATAAGCTCGGCGGCGAGGTGATGAAGAAGGCCAATGTCGAGTTGACGGCCCTTGAATCAATGGCCGCAAAGGCTTCGGCGCGTTACCGGGCCTTCCTCAAGGGAATACTTGAGGGCGAAGGGAAATGGGCCACCTTAAGGGTAAATCTCGAAGAGGCGTCTGGAGGCGCATTGTCGACATTTAAAAGTGGCGCCAGGCTTGCTTACAAAAACTGGTTCGTATCTCTTATAGCGCTCTGGGAGCTCAAGGAATTCCCGGCGGCAGTCGAAAAGGAGGGCGCGGGAAAGGCAAGCGCGCGGCTTGCCACGACCATTGCGGGCCTCGCTAATCCAACCTTCGGGTATGCCCAGCTTTTCAGCGTTATTTTCATGACGACCGGGGAACTCCTGGTCGACTGGATCAGCCAGTACGGGTACGGGGCAGTTGTCGGCAGGCAGGACTGTATGGACCTGATAGCCGGGATCTACACGGTCCCCGGCAGAGAACAGAATATCGAGGAAAAAGGGTGCGAACAGCTTGTCGATGACGGGCACCTTGCGTGCAGGATATACGATTCGTACGGCTTGAGGAAAAGCCTGGAGGCGGGGCGCAAATTCAAGCAGGACCTGATACCGCCGTATATGCTCTCTTTTCTGAACTGCCATGCCAAAGCGGCATCGAAGCATTATGACGATTACGAATCAAAACATGACGAAGGGGTCCAGCAGGCCCTTGTCAATAAGTGCCTTCAGCCCGTGTTAAAAACCTGGCTCGACAACCGTCAGCTCAAGGTCAGCGAAACGGACGCCTTGCGGCAGGCCCTGGAAGAGCAGAGTGTTGCGATAATGGCAAGCCCGGGCCGGCTTAAGGAAAAGGGGACTGTCCGCCTTTCGGTAACTGACAGCCGGGATGCGGCAGCTATCCAGAAAGATATCGAAGAACACGCGAAATGCCTTGGCGGCATCCACGCAAAGCCCAGCGGGAGCCGCGATTTCACATGGACGGTGAACGGAAGGGAGTTTGCGAAAGGGTATAGGGGTGCGGCGGAGCTGTCTCTTAACAGTCCGGGAAGTTACGAGATCTGTGTTCTGGATCAATACACCTGGCGTGTGGACGGCATACCCGTGGCTGCCATGGAGGACGGCCTGTCCGGCAAAGCGGCAAGAAGAGGCTGCACGACAATAATCGTCGAGTTGCCGCCGGAAAAGACCCGGGATGTGTCAAAGACGGATACACAAACGCCGCCGGCCTATCCCGCGACAACAGTTAAGAAAGAAGCGCCATCGTGTTCGTATGAATATTCAGAATGGGGTGAATGCGTCCGGGCTACAAAGAAACAGGCCCGGACCGTAACGGCGACAAAGCCCGAAGATTGCGTCGAAAGAGGCAAGCCTGCCCTGGAGCAGGGCTGCACACCGCCGCCGACGAAAGAGGAACTGGATGCGCGGTACTATAATTGCCTGTGCCGGTGCTATTGCGGCTGGGCAGGGCATATCGGCGTGTGGTGGGACCCGGAAGGAAAATCGATCCCTGAATCGAAAAGCTCCGGCCCGTGTTTTGGCGGAGCGGGTGCCTTTGGTAACACGAGTCGGCATAGCTTCGGCGCACCGAACGATTGCGCAAAAAGCTGTTGGGAAGGGGCCTACGGGAAAGGTACCTATGACCCGAACAAGGCCGATGCCATGAGGCGGGAGCAGAATAAGAAACATATAAAACCGCTTACGGTAAAGCTCACCGCATCGAAGAACCCTGCCGATTTTGGCGATATCGTCGAACTGACAGCCGCAGCAAACGAGGGAACCGGCGGCTACAAATTCACATGGGGCGGGTGCGCGCAGGATGCGAAGGATAACCGGGCAAAAGTGCTTAATACCCGCGAGTGCAAGCCCTGCGCTGCAAGCGTAACGGTGACGGACCAGGATGACGCAAGCGCATCCGATACCCTGACCATTCAGTGTACGGGACTCAAGGTCAAGATCACGAAAGAAAATCCGAAGGAGAACAGCATCCCGATAGGCGGGAAGGCCACTTTTCTCGCCGAGGTTTTTTCGGGAGATAAACCAGCCGGCGGTTCCTATACGTATATCTGGGAACGCAACCCCGATGCGGTTTTCGGGGATCCGAAAAACCCGGTGTATGAAACGAAAGGCGGTTCTCAATCGCGCAATTCAGCATCTTTCCGGAAGCCCGGGACAACACCCGTCTGGGTTGTTGTCCAGCGTGACATGGACGGGAGAAAGACGACTGTCGGCGAATCCGAGCAGATCATGATCCAGGTTGTCAAGCCGGGGTTGAGCCTGAAGGCCGAGCCGGCAGAGCCTCTTGTCGGGCAGGAGGTCAAGATCACTTTGACTGAACAGCCGAAACTGGACGAACAGACGGTCTCTTTCTGGTGGGAGGCGTCAGGCAACACACAAGGCGCGGGGGCGGCCAGCAGAGATCAAAAGACCTATACCTACAAATCTAAGGACGATAAGCCGGTTACCGTGACCGTTCATGCGAAGGCAAAGGACGGCGGGGAAGAGATCGGTGTTGAAAAGATCACGGTAACCTCGAAAAAGGCGTCCGTTACCGTGACGGGACCCAAGATCGCCGGCCCTCCCCCCATGATATGGAAGGAAGGGGTCGGGCTCGTTCCTGCCGACCGCCAGATAGCGGAAGGGCAGAGGGTGGAATTTGCCGTGGCCGTGACGCCTGCCTCGGATCAATTGCGTTATCAGTGGAGCGTATCTCCCGATGGATGCAGCATCTCGGCGCCCGCATCAAAGGATACGGGAGTGACGTGCAGCAAGACCGGGTCTTATACGATGACATGCGCCGTAAAGAACGCCGACGGGGCAAATCTTGGCAGCGGGACCGGTTCATTGAGCGTCACTATCTCACAGTCCGATGTTTCGTCAGGCAAAAAGAAGGATGAAGCAAAAAAGAAGCTCGATACGGCGAAGCAGCTCTGGTCACAGAAAAAATACGACGAGGCGATAGCAGCGGCTGAAAGCGCGGCGCAGACAGACCCAAAATTGGCCGCACCCGTCCTTAACCAGTTCTCGCAGGATTGCAAAAAGATGGGAGTGGATGCCCTCAACAAGGCTGACTATAAGGAAGCGATAAAGCGGCTCGAACAGGCGGTTAAGCTTAACCCTGCCGATGCCGATGCGAAAACGAAGCTCGCAGCTGCCATGGAGAAGAAGCAAAAGGGTGCGAATGCGAAGGCGTCCGCGCAGTCTTTCTTCAATACCGGGGACCAGTACTATCGTTCGTACAATTTCGAGGCCGCAATCAGCAGTTATGAACAGGGGTTAAAGGCCATACGGGAAAACGGTGATGTAAAAGACCCCGATTACGCAAAATATTCCAAGCTTCGGGAAGATGCGGCATTGAAGGACAAAAGGTTCAAGGAACTCTATGCCTATGTATCCGGGCTTGCCACCACAACGAAGCCGCTCGATGAAGAAACGATCAAGAAGGGTATCGCTTCGGCCGAAGAAGGGCTGAAGATCCGTCCCCGCAACGGAGACATGGAGACCCATTGGAATAAGCTCAAATTGAAATTGGGTGAGCTGCAGCAGGTAAAGGCGAAAAAAGATAGTGCTGTCCGCACGTGCGAAGCGAAATGGACGGAAGGCCAGGCGCTCTATAATGCCGGTAAACACCCCGAAGCGCTGGCTAAATTCAAAGAGAACACCGCCTGTGCACCGGGAAACAAACAACGCGACGCATACATTGCACAGCTTGAAGATTCGCTGAAAAAGCAGGCGGCCGCAATAAAGGCATGCCTTGCCCTTCGCCAGCAAGGTGATGCCTTTGCCCAGCAGAAGAAATATGGCGAGGCTATCGTCAAATACCGTGAAAGCCTGAAGTGCAAGCCGGACCCGAAACTGCAGGATTACATCCGCCAGCTTGAAGCGGAGATGAAAAAACAGGGCGATGCCCAGGCAGCCGCCGCGCGGGCAAAACAGCTGCGCGCAGAAGGCGAGCTTTTCCAGAAGCAGAACAAGATACCCGAGGCCATAACAAAATACAGGGAATACCTGAAGTATGCCCCCAACGATACCGCGATGGCAACCCACATAAAGACACTGGAAGTCAAATACGCCGCTGATCAAAAAAATTCGCAGCTCGCCATGCAGCTGCGCGCGCAGGGTGAACTTCTCCAGAAGCAGAACAAGACACCCGAGGCAATTGCCGCGTACAAGGAATACCTGAGGTATGCCCCGAACGACGTCGCGATGGCCAACCATGTAAAGACGCTGGAAGCCTCATATGCCGCAAGTAAACCAGGCACACAGACGGGAAGGGTATATACCGCAAAACCCGTAGAGACGCCTTCTCAGGGCCCGGCCGCGGCAGTATCGTGGACAGGGGCCTGGAAGAGTGCGGCCGGTCCCGAGGGCGAGGTGATCAACTTCAACCTGACATCAAGCGGTACGCGGATCACGGGTAATTTCTCGGTTGTGGTCCCCTATAAGGCATCATCCGGCGCGCAGAAGACCGAAACGCTTGGCGGGCCGGTCGAAGGCACCATTTCCGGCAATACGGCGAAAGGAACTTTCCGTGAATCGGGCAGCACGAAGAATACGGGGACCTTCAGCTTTGTCATGGACCAGGGCGGCAATCGTTTTACATGCACAGTACGAGCGACTGAAGGCGGCGAATCGCGGACCTATAGCGTCCAGCGGACCCGGTGAGCCTAAAAGAACCGACATCGCGATTATGAGGAGGTATCATGCGCAAGACCATAACAGGAAGCCTTTCGGCTCTGGCTGTTATTTTGCTCGTCTTTTTGATCATCCCTGCCGGGGTCCATGCGCTTACGTCAGAACCTATCATTCAGCTCGATACGGGAACGCATAATTCTGCCGTATATACACTGGATACGGATGCTGCGGGCCGGTTCATGGTGAGTGCCTCGGAAAGGCAGGTGAAGATCTGGTCGCTCCCCGACGGGAAACTGGTCAGAACGCTGCGTTTTCCCATTGACACCGGGTCGCAGGGGGTAATTCTTGCCGCTGCCATTTCACCCGACGGCGAGGTCGTTGTTTTCGGCGGGCATACAAATCCGGCCCCAAACGATTACTGCATTTATTTCTATGACCGGGCGTCGGGAAGAATGTTGAAACGGTTGGGGGGTTTTGCCGAACGTGTGCGATATCTCAAATATACACCCGATGGAAAAACCCTCGCGGTCGGTCTCAACAAAGGCGGCGTACACACGATAGACACCGCGACATTTGCCCGTATCGCAAGGACAGAAGGGTTTCCGGGAACCGTCAGGATGATCGATTACGACAGGTCCGGGCGCTGTGTCGCTTCCTCGGCAAACGGGGACGTGGTCCTTTACGACCGGAACCTCAGAGAGGTCGCGCGGATAAAGACACGGACCGGCAATGCGGCGCAGGTCCGGTTCTCCCCCGACGGAAAGCTCGTTGCGGCAGGGATCTCGGGAGCACCGGATATAGAGATATTATCGGGAAATGACCTTAAATACCTCTATTCACCCGACCTGTCCGGCCTCAACAAGAACCAGTATCTCTTCTCCGTTTCGTGGTCGCCCGACGGTCAGAAATTGATCGCAGGGGGTACATACGCCAGGGAAGGGAAGTATCTCATAGGTTTCTTTGACGATGAGGGCCGGGGCAGTGTGCGCTGGCAGATAGGCGGGCTCAACACGGTACTTGTCACCCGTACCACGCCCGGGGGGAACGTTGTGTACGCGACGGCAGACCCGATCCTCGGAGGATATACCCTCGACGGCAAGCGTTTATTTACGAGGTCCGATGTGGGGACCGATTACCGGAACACGACCATCAGGGTTTCCGGGGATGGAAGTTCGATCGGCGTTGTGTTTGGAAAGGACCCGGCCGTCACCTACCGGTTTTCCCTCATTGACGGTGATTTCGAGGCGGCATCCGGCCGCGATTCCGAGCTTGCCGACCCTATCCGCTCCGCGCCCGGGATCAAATTAACCGGCGTGAGGGTTGCAAACGGTTTCAAGCTTAACGATCAAACCCTCGACCTGGGAAAGGGCGACGTGGCGAGAAGCGTGGCCGTCGTCCCGGGCGGGCAGTCATTTATCGTCGGCTCGAACTGGTATCTTTTCAGGTTCGATGCAAAAGGCGGAACTATGTGGAAGAAACGTGTCTTTTCCGTACCCTGGACAGCAAACGTCTCCCAGAACGGCAAGGTTGTCATCGTGGGCCACGATGACGGGACAGTACGCTGGTACCGTGTGTCTGACGGGGTTGAACTGGCGTCGATGTTCAGGGTTGTCCGTTTTGACGGGCCGCGAAAACCATGGGTGGCGTGGACCCCGAAAGGGTATTATACCTCAAGTCCCGGAGGGGACTCGATCCTTGGATGGCATGTCAATAACGGCTGGGACCGCGAGGCGTATTTCTATTCCGTTGCCCGGTTCCGGAAAATGTATTATCACCCCGAGGTCCTGACAGCGCTTATGACAACCTACGACGAGAATGCCGCCGTAAAGGCATCAGGTCAGCAGGCGGCGCAATCATCCATTACCGGGAGCCTCCCGCCGGTGGTCCGGATAACATCGCCTGCCGACGGGGTTCGGGTTGGGGCGAATACCGTGGCCGTGAAATATTCCGTTGAATCTCCGTCAGGCGTGCCGGTAACCGGCATCAAGGTGCTTGTCGACGGCCGCCCAATACCGCAGGCGCGTGATATAGTCCTCGAGGGAGGACCCCAGGCATCGGGGAACAAGGGTACGGCCTTGAGAACCGTGAATGTGCCGCTCGACGGGCCGCAGAATACGATAAGCATTATCGCGATGACGAGGAACACGACGAGCGAGGCGGCTTCCGTCCGGGTAATAAAAACGAATGCGCAGCAGCCGGCGGCCGAGGGTTTTAATATAAAGCCCAAATTGTACGTTCTCGCCATCGGCGTCAGCAAATACACGAAACATCCCGAGAATAACCTCAAGTTCGCGGCGAAGGACGCAACCGACTTTGCAGCAGCTATGACCTTGCAGAAAGGCAGGTTGTACCGCGACGTATCGGCGAAGGTCCTGACAGATGCCCAGGCAACGAGGGAAAATGTGGTTGACGGGCTGCAATGGCTCAAGCGCTCAGCGACACAGCACGATGTCGCGATGATATTTATGTCCTCGCATGGGGACAACAGCTCGGGGCAATACTATTTTATACCGTCCGATTTCGATAAGGCGCGGCTTGAATCGACGAGTGTTCTTTTTACGTACATCAAGGACGCGGTCGCGTCGATCCCCGGCAAGGTCATAGTCTTCCTGGATACATGCCATGCCGGCGACGTTCTCGGAAACCGGGGTACGAAGGCCATCCCGCCAAATATCGATGGCATAGTCAACGAACTGATCAGTGCGGAGAATGGCGCGGTCGTATTCACGTCGTCGACAGGGCGCCAGCAATCGCTAGAAGACCAGAAATGGAATAACGGTGCTTTCACGAGGGCCCTTATAGACGGACTCGGGGGAAAGGCCGACCTGACAGGGAAGGGAAGGATCACCATCAACATGCTTGACCTTTACCTGTCGGAGAGAGTAAAAGAGTTGACTCAGGGCAGGCAGACGCCCACAACGGCAAAACCGCAGACGATCCAGGATTTCCCGATCGCGGTGGTTCGTTAATTTGTCAGGAGGCATCCATGAGAGTTGTTAAGATAATTCCCTTTCTCGTCCTCGGTCTGTGTTTTTTCTTTATGGTGTGTGAAGCCGGGAGCCAGACCTTACCCGGCCTGCAGGTGCCGGGCGCCGGGCAGGATAGCACGTCGGGGAGAAGCGGCACATCGCGCCAGGGGGGAGGACAGACAGGCACATCACAGCCCGGCTCCGTTCCGTCGGTGAATCCATCAAACCCGGCACCGGGCGTGGTTGACGTTTTCAAGAAGGCCGGTGGTTTCTTCGGAAGATAGAGGCTGGCCGAATTTAAGCCGCGCCGGGTACGCGTTGATACCCCTCGGCGCGGCGCTCATTGTTTATATTAATTCGTTTTGGGGAGTATTTCAGCTCGATGACTACAACGTCATCGTGTTCAATTCCGCGGTACACTCCTGGTTGGCCTTTTGGAAGCAATTCTTTCCCGGCATCCGCCCTCTGCTCAAGCTGACGTATACCCTAAACTGGACATCGCCCGCGGGGGTGTTCGGATTTCATGTCTTCAACCTTGGCATCCATCTCATTAATATACTCCTCGTCTATACTCTCACCGTATCTTTTATAAAAGAATGCAGGTCGGGCCTCCCGGAGAATGCCCTGTACCCGGCTGCTCTCTTGACCTCCCTCCTGTTTGCCCTGCACCCCATCCAGACCGAAGCAGTCACATACATAAGCGGACGGAGCGCGTCTATGATGACGATGTTCTACCTGGGAAGCATTGCCGCTTACGTGAAGGGTACGCAGGAAGGGAAAAAGTTCTGGCTTTATTGCCTTTCACCGGTTTTGTTTTTGCTGGGTGTCGCGACAAAGGAATACGCAGTAACGCTGCCTTTTGCGCTCATCCTCTTTGAGGCGGCGACAGGGCAGGGCATCAATTTCAAAAAAATATTGTCCCGCCAGTGGGTCCACTGGACGCTTTTTGGCTTTATTATTGCCATGGTCTTAGCGCATCCCCGGTACCGTTTTATCCTCATGTACAGTTTTAGCCTCAGGGGATTCAAAGAAAATTTGATCGGGCAGGCCAATGCCGCCGGCGACCTTCTTTTCCATGTTTTCATGCCTAACAGGCTTAACATCGATCCGGGGGAATTATCCGCGGCGTCAGCTTTTACCGTCCAGGCAGTGGCCGTCATTTTCCTCGCCGGGCTTGCAATTGCGGGCATCTTCAGAAGAAAGGCATGGTTGTTTTTCGGGATATCCTGGTTTTTCCTGAACATGGTGCTGATCGTTCTTATCCCGCGTATTGACAGCATCAGCGACAGGCATTTTTATCAGGCAAGCTGGGGACTATTCCTCGTCGCGGCGCTTGTCATCACATCGCTTTTTTTCCGCCGTTTCAGAAGCTTCCCGTCGTTTGTCATCCTCATCGCGGTCATTTCGATCGTTCTCGGGGGGTTTACCGTGTCGCGGAACCAGGTATACCATAGCGAGATAGCCCTGTGGGAAGATACCGCAAAAAAATCACCCTCGAATGCGAGGGCATACAATAACCTCGGATACGCATATTTTCTGAAAGGGCGCGAAGCCGATGCGCGTCGGGCTTATCTGCACGCCCTCGAGATCGATCCCGGATTGGAGCATGCCCTTAATAACCTCAACATGCTTGGAAAGGACCCGGCAGTTACCCCGCAAGGTTCAGATTGACAATAGATTAATATCCCGTTATTGTACGGAATATGACGGGTAATTCGGACCACAGCACCAGGCAGACGGCACAATCGGGACCCGGCCGGTATCTCACGATCGCGACTGCCGGCCTTATCTCGGGCGTATTGACCATTGCGATGGCCTGCGCCTTTTCAGCCCTGATATTTTCAGGGCCTCTTTCGGGTTATGTTTCGACAGGCATTACCCTCATTCTTTTCGGCGCATTCGTCCTCGGGACAGTGACCGCATTGACGAGCTCCTATGCCGGGACTGTTGCACGCCCGCACGAAATACCCGCAGCCATCATAGCCATTATAGCGGCTTCAATAACCGGCCATATGGCGGCCAAAGCATCCGGCGGGGAGATGTTTGTAACGGTCATAGCGGCCATTGTTGCAGCTTCGTTTGCGACAGGCATCTTTTTCCTCATTTTGGGATATCTCAATGCAGGGAACCTCATCCGTTTTGTTCCATACCCCGTCATCGGAGGTTTTCTCGCCGGGACAGGCCTCCTTCTCGTCAAAGGTGCATTCGGCGTTATGACGGGTCGAGCGCTTACGATGGAAAACATAACGTATCTCGCATCATCCGGCCTTTTGATCAAATGGCTGCCGGGCCTTGCCTTTGCCCTGGTACTCTTTTTTATCCTCCGCTGGCGCAATCATTATCTTATTATGCCCGTCTGGCTCAGCATTTCCTTTGCACTTTTCTACATCGTTGTGAATGCATCAGGCGTCACGGTTGCCGACCTTAAGGAGGAGGGATGGCTCATAGGGTCTATTGAAGGCAGCGGCGCGCGCGATCTTGCGCTTTCGTCTTTTTCCCGGGTCGACTGGGGGCTTGTCGCCGCGCAGACGGGCAAGATCTTTACCATTCTCATTTTGAGCTGTATTTCCTTGCTCCTTAATGCAAGCGGCCTGGAACTTGTCGTCAGGGAGGATATAGACCTTAACAGGGAATTGCGCGCAACGGGGTTTGCAAACCTGCTATCCGGTTTTACCGGCAGCACCGTCGGGTTTCATTCTTTAAGCCTTTCAGCGCTCGGGTATTCTATGGGGGCAAAGAGCCGCATGGTTGGCGTGATCTCGGCTTTTTTATGCGGCTCGATCATATTTTTCGGCAGCTCGCTTCTCTCATATTTCCCACGCCCGATCATGGGCGGTGTGCTCCTTTTTCTGGGCCTGACGTTCCTTTACGAGTGGCTCTATCTAACCTGGACCAGGCTTCCAAAAGCCGATTATATCCTTATCGTTTTTATTCTCGTAATAATCGGGATGTTTGGTTTCCTGCAGGGCGTTGCGGTCGGAATGCTCGTGGCTATCGTGATATTTGTCGTAAAATACAGCCATGTCAGCGTGGTCAAGCACATATTGTCGGGCACCAATTTTCACAGCAATGTCGACCGCGCTCCCTTGCAAAAGCAGGTGCTTTCCGAAAAGGGCGGCAGTATTTATATTCTGAAACTTCAGGGCTTCATCTTTTTCGGGACGGCGAACGATCTTTATGACAGGATCCGGAAGAGAGCGAACGATAAGGACATGGACACGCTGCGGTCTGCCGTTCTCGATTTCCGCCTCGTTAACGGAGTGGATTCATCTGCCGTCAATACATTTACAAAAATGAAAGAGCAAGCGGCATCTGCCGGATATGCCCTTGTCTTTTCACGGGTGTCCGAAGAGGCCCTGATATCCTTTCGGCGGGGAGGTTTTGACGCCGGGGATACAGGTGCGTTCCGGACCTTTCCCGACCTCGACCTTGCCGTTGAATGGTGCGAGGACGAGATCCTCCTCTCGGAGCGCATGCCCCTCGACCACGAGGTATATTCTTTTGAAGAGCACCTTCGTGAGTTTTTGCCTGAGGGCACGAGTGAGGTCCGGGATCTTATGGGGTATGCCGAGCGCAAGGAGGTACCGGCCGGCTTTTTCCTGATACGGCAGAATGACCCGCCGCACTCGTTGTACTATCTTGAGTCCGGCCGGGCAACGGTCAATCTCGAGGACCGCTCCGGCCAAACGGTGCGCTTAAGGACTATAGGCCCCGGCACGATAATAGGCGAACTCGGGCTCTATTTACGGGAGCCGTCAACTGCATCGGTCGTGACCCAGGCGCAAAGCGTCTTTTATAAGGTCACGGTTGAGGCATTGAACAAAATGGAAGAGGAGAATCCCCATATCGCCGCGGCATTCCATCGATTCATAATCCAGCGTATGGGCGAGCGGCTTATCTATACCAACCTGTCGCTAAAGGCGCATCTTGATTGATCAATAGACGGCAATATCCTTTTTGAAATGTTCAAATTGTTTGTCTGTCATTACCCGGGAAATACTTTTCATTGAAGCGGCGCGGATCTCCGCTATGTCACGGTCAACTGCCGAAAGATCCGGGAACTGCATTTTCTGATATTTCTCGATAATGGAATCTTCAGAGCTCCTCCGGTCCTGAAGGATCGCGTCGATGCGTGACCGCTGGGCATTATCAAGGCCAAGGTGCCGGGAGATGATCTCCATATCAGGTGATACCGACTGTGCGGTATGCAATGACGTAAAATACATCGCACTATACCGGTCGGAGAATCTTTCCTGCCTTTTTTGAAGCTTTTCCTTTTGTTCGATGCTCAAGTTTTCCCGGATCCGCTCAAAACTACGGTCATATATCTTCTTCAATTCCGGCCCATACGATACCTTGACAGCCGTTGTCCTGGCCTCGGTTGCCGTGAGGATCTTTCGGACCTCCGCCTGTTGATTGGCATCAAGTTTAAGGTCGCCGGTCAATCGCGCGACGGCCCTGTTTATTTTTTCTTCGGAATTATGCCTGCCCGCCTGAGAGCTTTGCATCTCATGCCTGAGATAGATCCTTGTTCCCAGAGCACCTGCGAATATTCCGACGAGAAGGATCAAAACGAGCATAACGACCAGTTTTGCAGTGTTCATGGCGTCTCTCCTTTAACCGTTAGAATCGGCAAGCATCACTTCGATCGCGTCGTCCGTCGTGACCATCTGGGCAAGATCCTCAACGGGAACGACATTCAGCCGGAATGAGGCAATCGCAAGGAAAATGATCACAGCGCATGCGGCAGGGCATATTTCCCAGAAAAGTCTTCCGATAAGATGGTGCCAGCGCGCCTTTTCCGATACGTCGGGGATATTCCTTACGCTTCTCATGACAGACGCCTCCCAGTCCGGGCCGGGTTCCGGGCCCTGACGATTGAGATACGCCGCAGCCAGGGTTTTCTCGATTTTTTCGCTATCTTTCTTCATGTGCCTACTCCTTATTATCTCCTGCCAGCAGCTTCCAGGAGTTTTTGCAGTTTTCTGCGTGAACGGAAGGACCGTATCTTGACATTCGCCGAGCTTAAGCCGAGCAAATCCGCCACCTCGCGCACCGATAACCCTTCCATATAAACAAGCTCCAGGACCATTCTATCTTCAGCCGATAACTTCGATAAGACATGATCAAGCACTTCGCGGGCTTCCGCCTGGCAGGCGATATCTTCTATCGATACCTGTTCGGATGCGGCCCGGTCCAGCCATTCACGGTGTTCGTCGCCGAGGGAGCTCATCGGCACTTCCTTTGTTCTGTAGGCCCTCCGCCAGTAATCATAGCAGGTGCGGGTCGCTATCGCGGCCATCCATTTCCTGAAACCCTCCTCGGGGCCCTTGAATTGGTGAAGGGACTCATAGATACGGACGAACGCATCGTGCGCTACTTCCCCGGCATCTTCGTACGGTATATGACGGTTGACTATCTTGAGCACATACATCTTATACTTCTTGATAATGAAGGAGAAAGCGTTCTTATCCCCGTTGATAATACGGTCGATGTATCCGGCGTCTTCATGTTCTATTGCATTATCGGTCATAATATATTGCCCTGCAGGTCTGTTATAACAGACACCAGGGGGCAGGGCAAGCGTGCCGGACAAGCACCGGTCAGCGTTTTTTGCGTCCTGATTACCTGGAAAGGGCATTATACCGGCGTTTACTGATTGTCCCGTTATTGTTGCTATACCGATCATTCCTTTTATTGCGGGCGTTAATCTTCCGCCCGGCTCCTTATTCTTTAAGTCGTTTGAAATCCCGAAAAAGTTACATCGGTCCCGATAAAATCTTTTTTGTAACCAATTCCCCGTTTGGAACGACTTGAGAAACAGAGCCATGAAAAACGTTGAGAGACAGAATGAAAATAATTGTGGCAAGGAGCTTCCCATGGAAAAACCTCATGATGGTGCATCGCATCTGAAAAAGATCCTGGACCTGGCAGGAGGGTCCCAATCGTTCTTTAAGAAAAGGATGGTATGGCTTGTATGTTTAGCAGCGGCAGTCATTTTGGCGGGGGCGGCCATCGTGTACGCATCGACGGGAAAGAGCCAGGTCAGCTACAAGACCGCCGAAGTAAAAAAGGGAGACCTTACAGTTACCGTAACGGCAACGGGAAATCTCCAGCCGGTCGAACAGGTCGAGGTAGGCACGGAGATCTCGGGAACGATAAAGACCGTTCTCGTCGATTACAATTCCCGGGTCAAGAAGGGGCAGATACTGGCAAAGCTCGATACGACCAAACTTGAACAGCAGGTCCTTCAGTCGGAAGCGGCCCTCACATATGCAAAGGCGAAGCTCGAAGAGGCGAAGGCGACGGCATCGGAGACCGAGAGTAAGCTGAACCGCTTCAAGGAAAGCCTGGAATTGAGCGGCGGCAAGGTACCGTCCCGTACCGAATACGATGCAGCAGAGGCCGCATCCAGACGGGCAAAAGCGCTTGAAGCGACCTCGCGTGCCGACATTGCGAAGGCTCAGGCGATATTGAAGTCAAACAGGTCAGACCTGGAAAAGGGGACAATACGCTCACCGATCAATGGCATCGTGCTCGAACGCAAGGTCGAACCCGGGCAAACGGTTGCCGCATCTCTGCAGACCCCCCTTCTTTTCAAACTGGCCGAAGACCTGAAGCAGATGGAATTGGACGTCTTTGTTGACGAGGCGGATATTGGCAAGGTTGCTGTCGGTCAAACGGCGATCTTTACGGTGGACGCATTTCCCGATAAGAGATTTCCGGCACGTGTAAGAGAAGCCCGGTTTTCCTCAAAAACGGAGAACAATGTCGTGACGTACGAGACCGTTCTGGAAGTCGATAATTCCGAAATGCTTCTGCGTCCGGGGATGACGGCAACGGCGTTTGTAACAGTAAACAGTATTTCAGACGCGACTCTCGTACCGAATTCAGCCCTGAGATTCACCCCGCCTCAGGACAAGACGATAAATGAAGGCCAGTCGGGCAATAAGATCGTTGCAAGCCTGATAGGCCGCAGGCCTCAGGGGGGAGGTCAAAAGCCTGCTCAGCAGAAGCAAACCGATAATACAGCAGTCTGGAAGACCGAGGGCCAGGGGATTGTCCGGGTACCCGTCAAATTAGGCGCAACAGACGGGACGCTGACGCAGGTCCTTGACGGAAGCCTTGCACCGGGAAGCTATGTCGCAACCGATATCGTGAGGCAGAAGTAATGAATGCCGAGGTGAACGAAATGGAATGGGAAAGCGAACAGCCTCTTATCGAACTAAAGGAGATCACCAAGGTCTACGGTAAGGGCCAGGCAGCGCTAGAGGCGCTCAAGGGAATAGACCTGTCCGTCTACGAGGGCGACTTCGTTGCGGTAATGGGCCCGAGCGGATGCGGAAAATCGACCTGTATGAACCTTCTTGGCTGCCTCGACACGCCAACGAGCGGGCAGTATATCTTTCGCGGGATCGATATCGGCAACCTTTCGCGGAACCAGAGGGCGCTCTTAAGGCGCCACTATCTCGGATTTGTATTTCAGGGGTTCAATCTGCTGAGTCGTACATCGGCGCTCGAAAATGTCGAACTTCCCCTGGTATACAGAGGCATCCATCATTCGGAACGAAGCAAGAGGGCCCACGACGCATTGAATTCCGTCGGCCTTTCGGGATGGGAACATCACACGCCCGCCGAACTCTCCGGCGGCCAGCAGCAGCGGGTCGCAATTGCGCGGGCGATCGCCACGTCACCGACAGTGCTTCTGGCTGACGAACCGACAGGAAACCTTGATTCGATCCGCAGCAGAGAGATAATGGAATTGCTTACATCGCTCAACACGGAGCGCGGAATAACAATAATGATGGTAACCCATGAGCCCGACATGGCCGAGTATGCAAGCCGCACGGTGCGTTTCCGCGACGGCCTCATCGCATCGGACAGCCGGCAAAGCGAGGTGACAAAATGATCCTTAATGCACTTATCCTGGCCTTACGGGCGATCAGACGCAACAAGATGCGCTCGTTCCTGACAATGCTCGGCATCGTCATCGGCGTTGCGGCGGTTATCACGCTGGTTACCGTCGGCGGCGGAGCAACGGCGAAAGTGACCGAAGACATCGCGAAACTGGGAAGCAACCTCCTCATGGTAACGCCGGGCCAGATGAGAAGCGGAGGAGGCGGCCACGCGGAAGCAAAGTCATTCGAAATTGATGATGCAAAGGCCATCGGCCGGGATGTAAGCTCACTGGCCGCAGTTGCACCGACGGCATCGTCTACGGCAATGGTCGTTTTCGGTTCAAAGAACTGGAGCACATCCGTCAACGGGGCGGAAAACGGCTTTTTCAAGGTAAAAGACTGGCTTATAGAGAACGGCAGGGAATTTTCGGACGGGGAGATCCGCTCGGGAAGCGCCGTATGCATCCTCGGGGCAACCGTTAAAAAAGAGCTTTTCGGCGAAGAGGAACCCATCGGCCAGAGAATACGTATTAAAGGCATCTCGTTCGAGGTGCTGGGCGTGCTGACACCCAAGGGGCAATCGACGATGGGGCGCGACCAGGATGACACGGTCGTCATGCCGCTTCGGGCATTTCAGCGGCGCATATCCGGCAATGACAGGATCGGCCTTATCCAGGTTTCGGTCGAAGAGGGCGTATCAACGGAAAAGGCCCAGCAGGATATCGAGGCATTGCTGCGTGAACGCCGGCGCATATCGACGCTGAAACCGAGCGATTTTCAGATCAGGGACATGAAAGAGCTGGCAAGTACAATGCTAGCGACAACAAAGCTCCTGACCACGCTTCTCGGTGCCGTAGCCGCCGTGAGCCTTCTCGTGGGCGGGATCGGCATCATGAATATCATGCTTGTCTCGGTAACGGAAAGGACCCGGGAGATCGGGACGCGTCTTGCGATAGGGGCCCTTGAGCGTGAAGTGCTCCTTCAGTTCCTCGTAGAGGCCATGGTGCTGTCCGCCTTTGGAGGCATCTTCGGCATAATGCTGTCTCTTGTCGCGTCTGCCGTCCTGGTCCGGATACTAGAAGTTCCCTTCGTCCTCAACACTGGTATCATAGTCATCGCATTTCTTTTCTCGGCGGCGGTCGGGTTGGTATTTGGATATGTGCCTGCACAGAAGGCGGCGAGCCTCGATCCCATAGAAGCATTGAGACACGAATAGGCGGGAGATCATTATGAACTGGAGACCAATGATGAATATAAAAAACACGATCAAATACGGAGCGGTCCTGATAACAATGTTCGTTCTTGCCGGCTGTGCGTCGGTCGGGCCCGATTATATCAAGCCGGATACAAAGGCGCCGGCAGTGTGGAATACCGGTACATCACAGGGCGGAACTCAACCTAACGCATCGCAGGATAACCTTGCATCATGGTGGACCAATCTCAATGACCCCGTCCTGGTCAACCTGATAGATGCGGCGATAGGAAACAACAAGGACCTCAAAAAAGCGCAATCAAGGATACGCGAGGCCCGGGCCGCCCGCGGTGTGGCTGAATCCAGGTTGTATCCGTCTGCCAACGGGTCCGGTTCGTACAATTTGGCCCGGACTGAAAAGAATTCGGAGACCGGCACGACACGGGAGCTTTTTGCTGCGGGGCTCGATGCCGGCTGGGAGATCGATATTTTCGGAGGTGTGCGGCGGGCGAACGAGACAGCACAAGCAACTTATGAGGCGTCACAGGAGGATTACCGCATGGTCCATGTATCGCTGGCGGCCGAAGTGGCCCTCAATTACGTAGATGTGCGGACCCTTCAGGACAGGCTTGCGATCGTCGAAGATGACCTCAAGCTCCTGACCGAGACATACGAACTGACGGTCTACAGGCAAAAAGCGGGCCTCGTTACCCAGCTCGATGTCGACCGCGCAAAGACGAACATGGAAGCCACCCGCGCGTCCATCCCGACCCTCAAGACCCGTCTTGCCGCAGCAAAGAACCGGATTTCCGCATTAATGGGCGGATACCCCGGTTTTGCCGATCCAAAGGTTGCCGCACCTCAAGGCCTACCCGCCGTGCCTGTCGAGATCGCACTCGGTGTTCCCGCGGAAACCCTGCGCCGCCGGCCGGATGTGCGCAACGCCGAAAGACAGCTCGCCGCCCAGACGGCACGTATCGGCGTAGCGACGGCGGACCTGTATCCGAAATTGACCCTGAACGGAGCTATCGGAATAGATGCATCGAGTTTCGCAGGATTATTCACCGGCAACAACCGTATCTTTGACATAGGACCGAGGTTCACGTGGAATATCTTCAACGCGGGAGCGGTCCGAAGCAATATCGAGATCCAAAACGCACGCCAGGAACAGGCCTATCTCGCATATGAAAACACTATTATACTAGCCCTTGAGGAAGCCGAGAACGCTATCACCGCCTATATAAACGAACAGAAAAGGATGCAGTCCCTCAATGAGGCCCTGACTTCCGCAACAGATTCGACGAACCTCGCGTTATCCCAGTACAAGTCCGGACTGATAGATTTCCAGGCTGTCCTCGACGCACAGAGGACATTACTCTCCGTAAAAGATAACCTCTCAACAAGTAAAGGCGCAGTCGTCGCTGATCTAGTAAGGCTCTACAAGGCCTTAGGCGGCGGCTGGACACCCGATGCGGCCCCGGTGCTTCAAACCGAAAACACAAACAAAACAAAGGGATAACCCGCCTTAAAACAACCTCAAACACATACGCCGGTCCTGCCCGGGACCATCCTGGGCTTCACTGGCGTATTCATTTGTGTTACATGTAAAATAAACCTACATATTGACTAGGAAATACGGTGAGTTAAAATAGTATCAGGATAGGGAAATGAGAGAGAACAGACAGAGAAAATCGAAGGGAAGAATAAGGCATTCTGTTGATTGTAGTACAAGGTGTGACTATATCAATAACAGATGCACCACAGATATTGCATCAAAGGAGAGGAAAATGAAAAAATCCATTTTATTGTTTGTCACGGGTTTGATGGTTTTATTGCTGTCCACGGCGGCAATGGCGGCGGGCACCAACACGCTGACAGTGCAGGCAAGCGTGACAGGGACCTGCAAGTTTTCAACGGCGACCTCGACTTTGGATTTCGGAGCCCTCGACCCGTCGGTGGGGACAAATGTTAACGGAAGCACGTCAACCCAGTTCTGGTGCACGAAAGGCACGACACAGACTCTCGCTGCCGGCAACGGCGCCAATTGGGACGGCGCCAAGAGAAACATGAAGCTCACGACAGGCACCGACGTGATCCCGTATACCCTGACGCTTACTCCCGATGGCAATCCCAATGTCGGTCCGGGATCACTAAGGACCCTGACAATCGCCGGCCAGGTATTGGGTACCGACTATACCGGGAAGACCACCGGCAGTTATGCAGACTCGGTGACACTGACCATAACCCCGTGATCGTAGTAATGGGAGAGGTGTAAAAGGTGCAAGGCAGAGAGCTCATGAAAGCTATTGTGATCATACTGATAGTTGCAGTGTGCTCTCTGATAATGGTCAATATGAGCTGCGCTGCAGGCAACAATCTATCCGTAGCGGCAACCGTTGTTTCGAAAAGCAACTGCAGATTCACCACAGCCACGTCCACCCTTGCTTTCGGGACCCTTGACCCGGGAAACCCGTCGGATAAGACCGTGAATACCACCACGACCTTCCGGTGCGGTGGGAGCGCTCCCACCGCTTCGTTTGCAATAACCCATGACAGCGGCCTTTATGAGGCGGCCCCCGATGCCCCCAGGATGAGGCATGCAACGGTAACCACGGAGTATCTGCCCTACACGATCACGTTAAACCCTTCATCCGGTTCGGTACCGAAGAATACTAACCAGACGCTGACCATAACCGGCACGGTGAAAGGCAATGATTACAAGGGCGCATACGTGGGGAATTTTCGCGACACAGTAGTGTTGACGATCACACCGTAAAGGAGGCGACGCGTGTAAAATAAACCTACATATTGACTATGAAATGCAATCAGGTACAATTATTGTCAGGATAGGGAAATGCGCGTGAACATATATACAAAACTGAATGCAAGATCGAGGTGTAATGTTGACTGTAATACAAAGTGTAATTATACTGAATACAGATGCAAGATACACGGTGCATCAAGGGAGAGGAAAATGAAAGCATTACTTTTATTGTTAGTTGCGGGTATGGCGGTTTTATTGCTGTCCACGGCGGCGATGGCGGCTGGCTCCAACACGCTGACAGTAACATCAAGTGTAACGGGGACCTGTAAGTTTACCTCGGCGACCTCCACGTTGAATTTCGGAGCCCTCGACCCTTCAGTTGGGACAGCTGTTGACGGAAGCGTGACAACCCAGTTCTGGTGTACGAAAGGCACGACACAGACTCTGGCCGCGGGCAACGGCGCCCACTTTGCCGCCGGCAAGAGAAACATGCTAGATACCGGCACCTCGGGCGACCTGATCCCGTATACCCTGACACTTACTCCCGACGGCGGTACCAATGGCGGTCCGGGATCACCAAGGACCCTGACAATCGCCGGCCAGGTACTGGGTGCCGACTATACCGGGAAGACCGCCTCAACTTATTCGGACAGTGTGGTCATTGACATAACCCCGTGATGGCGTATATGAAGAGCCGTGAAACGGGCGAGTCACGACAATAATATTGATAAGCCCCTGAAGGAGAGACTGACGTGGTTGCGGTTGAGGCAAAGAAAGAGAAAGGCAGGCTGGGTTCCCTGCTTGTCAAGCGGCTTCTGGGAAGGATACTGATAGACGGGAGGTTTGTGACAAAAAAAGACCTCGACCGTTCGCTCATGCTGCAAAAGGAAACGAACAGGCAGTTGGGCGAGGTGCTGGTCGGCATGGGGGCCCTCGATACACGGGACCTCGAAGCGGTCCTTTCAATCCAGAAGGACCTTGCCAATCCCCGGGATGCGGTAAAACTGGCCGCAGGCACGAGGCACATGCTCGGCGAACTCCTTCTCGAAGCAAAGTACATCTCGCGGCGCGACCTCGAGAGCGTATTAGAGGAGCAGAAAGAGACCGGTGAGAAGATCGGTGAATTATTGCTGCGGCGCGGACTGCTCACCGGCAAGGAATTGAAGACCGTGCTGGCATTCCAGAGACGGCAGAGTGCGAGTAATCCCGACGAGGGAAGACTTCGTCTAGGTGAACTCCTCGTCGCAACAGACGAGATCACCCGCGCCCAACTTGACGACGCGCTGCGAAAACAGAAGCATTCGAACAGGAAGATCGGGGAGATCCTTGTAGAAGAAGGCTATATAAAGCCTCAGCAGATCGCCCGCACCCTCAAGCTTCAGCATAAACTGGTCACCGCTGCGCTCATAGCATCACTTTCCCTTGCGTCCGCGGCGATCCCCCGGAAGGCGCATGCCGTAGAACCGTCTCAGAAGACAGGCTCGGCGAAGGTCATGGTCACCGCTCACGTCCTTCCCTATGTCAAGCTGACGATTATCAAACAGTCCGCTGCACTGGTCATAACGAATACCGATATTGCCCGCGGCTACGTGGATGTTCCTGCTGCTTCACGCATCGAGGTGAAGAACAATAACCCGGCCGGATGCCTTATCGTGTTCGAAGGGCTTGGCGGCCCGATGAACTTTATCAAGGGCGTGCATGTCAAAGGCGGCGGGCGGGATGTTTATATAGAATCGGCCGGCTGGGTGACGCAGCCTTTTGCACGGGCACCCGTTGCGATTGACCTGAGCTACCGCTTCGTTCTCGCGAAGGATGCGCAGCCCGGCACATACGCGTGGCCGCTCAACATTTCGGCAAGGCCCGTGTAAGGCAATCGTTTATCCCCACATCATCCTTGTAATATTCTCAGTTTCTATGATATATAGTGTGAAATGGCTATCCGTACGATGTTTGTCCTTGTCCTTGCGTCAGCATTGGTCTGCACTTTTTTCCTTCTGCCCGATAGTGCGCGGGGTGGGGAATTCAGGGTTACGCCCATACGCCTTATCCTCGATGCACGGACAAAGACCGGGGTTATAACGGTAACCAATGAAGCCGAAGAGAAACTGCAGTGCCAGGTCAAGGCCTTTGAGTGGACTCAGGACGCTAGCGGCAAGGACGTCTACGAAGAGACACAGGATCTCATATTCTTTCCCAAGATCATGACCGTCGATCCAAAATCCGAACGCGTCATAAGGGCGGGCATAAAAATACCCGCCGTGGCAAAAGAAAAAACGTACCGTTTATTCATTGAGGAGATTCCGGAACCAAAAAAGGCGCAGGGGACCGCCATAGCAGTTGCCATCCGGTTCGGTGTCCCGATCTTTTCCCAGCCTGTCAAAGAAGAGGCTAGGGGGGCCATCGAAAGATGCGACCTGTCGAAGGGCACGGTTACCCTTGCGTTAAAGAATACAGGAAATGTGCACCTGGTCATAAATACAGTGAAACTCGTTGGCCGGGACCAGAAAGGCGGGCAGACCCTTTCAAATGACTTAAGCGGCTGGTATCTCCTCAACGGCGCATCGAGAACTTACTCCGCCTCTCTTGCCAGAGACGCCTGCACAAAGACCACAACGCTCGATGTCGAGGTTGTTACGGACAAGGTCAATTTGAAGCACAAATTGAATACTGATGCATCGATGTGCAAGTAGAAGTATTCGATATATTCAATACGTAGTAAGCTTTATTCCATTCTGTCTGATCCTCTCCCTC
>CAIQJW010000331.1 GCA_903872255.1 uncultured delta proteobacterium
ATGAATGCGCGTTTTTCGTCCACATCAATTCCCAAACATTTTCTCCATTAGAATGATCTTGTCGAGCTTTAAGCGGGTTCGGTACTGTTATTTGCCCGTATCTTTTTTTAAAAGCAAATAATAATAGTACGTCAGTAAACTATAAACTTCACGCGCCATAAGGACCCGTGAAAGATCGTCCCGCCACCAGCTATCGCTCTGGAAATAACTAACCTTGAGGGGTTTTATCATATACAGTATTCCGGCTGTGTCCCGGGAATATATCATATGATATCTCCTGGAGGCATATTCCGGAACAATGACAATGACTTTTTTCAGACCGGCCGCTTTGAGCTTTCCTTTGATAACAGATGGCTGTTTATCATCCGTATCTCCCGGGTTGACCGTTCTGACAACGTTTTCTTTTATTCCACGGTCCTTCGACATTTGACTTAAAACGACGCCGATGTTCTTTCCGGGGACCCTGTCGTCTTCGACGTATATGGTCCGTCCATTCCCGGCAAAATATTCCCTGAACGCGTCGCCGTACAATTCACCGTTTTTGTCCTCGGGAAACCTCGGCACAAAGACAGCATCTGCTGTTACGATCGGGTCCCCGTAGCGTAAACATTTTGTGAAGGATTTGAGGCTTACGGGATGGAACCCGAGGCCTGCGATGACCATTATTATAATAAGGATCGTGAGCAGGCATCCGCAGCCGGTCTTACCTCTGTCGTTCATATTTTTTCGCCTTTTTACCCTGCCTTAAGCGGCCTATCAGGGATGCTGCCGCTTAAGACCGCGCAGATTCGTAAAGTATGACTGAAAGGACTACGAGCGGTGTCGTTTCGGCCCGGAAAATATTCTCCCCAAGCGTACATGGCGTGAAGCCGTTTTCCTTAAGCCATTCAACCTCCGTTTCTTCAATACCGCCCTCAGGCCCTATGGCGATACAGGTCGTATCCCCCGTGTTCGTGCCGAACACATCCTTAAGGGTGGTATTCCTCTCCTTCTCATAAAGGACAACGCGTTTTCCGGCATCTTTTATCAGGTCGGCAATTCCGCGAAGGGGGGTGGGCTCAGCTATTTCAGGGATAATGAACCTGCCGGACTGGCGTGATGCCTCGATGCCTATCCGCTTCCATCTTTCGGTCTTTTCGGTGGCATTGTCGTTGAATTTTATGAGAGTTCTCTTGAATATCGTGGGCACGATCTTTTCGGCGCCAAGTTCGGTTGCCTTTTCAACGAGCCAGTCCATTCTCGGCCCTTTGATCGGGCTCACGCAGAGGATCACCCGGGCCCTTTTTTCCTGCGGTTTATGCACGACGTCAAGGACCTGCAGATAAAGCTCTTTACCCTTTATGCTCTGGATAGTGGAACGGTAAAGGTATCCTTTTCCGTCAATAATATCGACCCTGTCGCCCGGGCCTTTTCGCAGGACCCCCACAATGTATTTGTGCGTAGGGCCAGCCAGGAGGACCATCCCATTCTTCATCTTTAATTTATCAACAAAAACGCGTCTTATTTCCATGCGATCCGATGTCTTTCTAATTTATTTTGTAGAATTTAGCTTCGTACAGGCGATGATATTCGCTCCAGCGGTCATCGGCCATATTATCGCGCATGTGCTCCCTGACGCCCATGACCTTTGAATCGAGATTGTCGAGGTGGTGGACGATCAGGGCCTCGGGAAACATGGGTTTCTTGGGGGAGCCCCACTCCTCGAGCCCATGATGGCTGATAATAATATGCGTGAGAATATCGGTCATCTCCTGCGGAAACCCGTCGATGCGCCCGATCAGGTCTTCGACGATCATGACGCCGAGCGTGATATGGCCGAGGAGCCGGCCCCGGTCGGTGAACCTGAAGCCTCGTTTTATTTCAAGCTCCTGGATCTTTCCTATATCATGAAGGATGGACCCGGCAATAATAATGTCCCGGTCGCCTTCTATCAGCGAAGCGACTGCCATGCCCATCTTCGCGACCGAAAGAGAATGCTCGAGAAGACCGCCTACGTACACATGGTGCACGCCGGTAGATGCCGGGTAGGCCATGAACCTGTCCTTAAGCTGCCGGTCGTCATGTAAGAGGTCGAAAAGTCTTTTCAGGTGTTCGTTCCCGATCCCGGAGATGATCTCCGAATATTCATTTTCCAGCAGGCTTCTTTGCACAGTGCCGCATGGATAGAAATGCTCGATGTCGCATACGGCGAGGTCACTGTCGAGCCGTCTTATATCGGTAACATGGAGCTGCAATTTATCCTGGTATTCCTTTGCTCTCGATTGAACGGAGACTATGTCGCCTTTATCAAAAAGTCCTTCCAGTTCATCGACATGTTCCCAGATCCGGCCGTCGATAGACCCCGTAGAATCCTTGAGCCCTATCATCATGTACCGGGAATTATTTTTGGCTGTGTATGTGCCTTTTTTTGTGACAATAAAAAGATCATTCACCTCAGTGCCCCGGGCTATGTCCCGCACAAAGATTGTCTTGGTCACGATCTCCCCCCAAAGTGATCAAATCCTGTTGTATCCGGCAATTCAACTTCTTTCCCATTGCGGAAGAGCCGGACCCCTTTGCCGTTGAATACCCGGCCGATAACTGTTACACCCGCCTTTTTTTCTGATAATCGGGAAATGGCCGGCATCTTTTTCTCCGGAAATGTAAAGAGAAGCTGATAGTCCTCGCCGCCCGATAGGGCCAGATGTTCGAGGCCGCATCCCCGGAGCGAACGGGGCATGGGAACCCTCTCGAGATCGATCCGCGCCTCTTTTTTGCTTTCGGCCATCATTCTTGAGAGGTCCATGAGAAGACCGTCGCTTACATCCATCATGACGTCTGTTATATCATTTTTGACGAGTTCCTTCCACACGGCATACGGAGGCTTCGGACTCAAGAAGCGTTCGATACAGGACTTCATGCCTCGCCTTGAGTCTTCAGTCTGAAGTGTTTTGAGCCCCATTGCAGCCTGCCCGAGCTTGCCTGTAACAGCGATATGATCACCCGCCTTCGCCTTGTCCCTGCCATAATATCTCTTCCCTACAAGCTTTCCGACAACAGAGATGTCAATAAAAAAATCAGTTTTCGTAGCAACCGTGTCGCCGCCGAGGAGTGTCACGCCGAACTCGCGGGCCGCCCGGTCCATGCCTTGGTATAACCGGTACATATCCTTTGATGACATGTCCGGTGATATTCCCGTCGTCACGAGATAGAATGCCGGTTGAGCCCCCATTGCGAGAATGTCGGATATATTTGAATACAGGGCCTTTCTACCGACGAAATAGGGGTCCATGAACGAGAACTCAAAATGGACATGCTCGACCATGGCATCCTGAACGAAGACATATTGCCCCCGGTCAAGGTTCACAACGGCCCCGTCATCGCCAATGCCCCGAACGATCCTCTTGTTTTTTCGGCCGAATTTGCGGATCAGGGAAATGAAACTGTTTTCCGATATCTCCATGACAGGACAAACATCATAACCCAGCGGAACGACGGTTGCAAGTTCCAGGGAAAAGATAAAACGCTTCCGATGCCATATTACTTTTTAACAATAAAAATTCTCAGATTTTTTTGTCCATATTACCTGAAACCCTGCATGTTGTCCCAAAGAAGTTCGTCATTCCGGCCTCCGGAGACTGTGTCGCAATTCCTCGCCCACCATCCAAAGCGGGTATATTATACCTGCCGGCA
>CAIQJW010000332.1 GCA_903872255.1 uncultured delta proteobacterium
ATGGTAGACGTGGAAGAACTCTTAAAAGATGTAGCGAAAGAATCAAGGCACAAGGCCAACCGCTATCTGGCAATGGTCAAGGCGCTCTTCCGGCATGGGATAAAGAGAAAACTGGTTGACTACGATCCGACTATCGGGATTGACCCTTTCGGAATCGACAAGGCCAGAAAATATATTCCCCCTGAAGAAGATATTCTTAAGGTGCTGGAAATAGCGCCCAAGGAGTTTCGGGATTATCTCTTGACCCTTATTCACACCGCAGCGCGTATGAGAGAAATAAACAAGCTCAAATGGGAAGATGTCTATGATGACTATCTGGTCCTGCGGACCCGCAAAGCCAAGAATTCCGATGTGGCGGAAAGAAAAGTCCCATTGACCAAGACGCTTAAAGCCATACTGGATAAGCTTCCCAAGGTTGGAGAGTATGTTTTTTCCCACCAGGACGGCACAAGATACGACAACCGGATCAAGATGATCAAGTCTTTATGCAAGCAGGCTGAAGTAAAACAGTTCACTTTCCATAGCTTACGGCACTATTCGGCATCAAAGCTGGCTAATTTAGGAGTAGCCATAACGGATATACAGGAGATTTTAGGGCATACCAGACCCACGACAACGGATAATTATTTACAGACAATTAAAGGAAGCGTGAGAGATGCGATCAACAAGCTTGAGGATTAGCCCCACCAAATCCCCCACCGCCAGCAAGGAGATAATGGCGGAAGTGCATGGGAATCGAACCCACCCGCCAGCTCGTCACCGGCACACTGGTTTTGAAGACCAGGAGGCCCACCAGAACCCCTCCACTTCCGTTGGCTATAGTTTATTGATTGCGGGATGTAATGTCAATTATGGAACCATTTTTACGTGAAGCTGAACTGGTTTTGTTGGAAAAGCGGGTGGCAGGCTTCTACTACTGTGGGGTCGTAGAGGGCGCCGGGCTTGCTCAGGATCTCGGCGGGGAATATGATGGGATTAACTTTAATAAAAACCGCAATCCTCGGGAGTGCAAATGCAGGCCGGGGAATGGAATTGTGGTCCCGCAAAGCCCGGGATGATAAATCACGTAAAAGCCTTGAACATTGAACTCTGGAACCGCCTCTTACGTTATCAGTGCGCGGCAGTGATCGCGGAAATTATTGACGGCTACGAAGAATTCCCGCATCATGATCACCCAGTAATACTGGCCCTTTGGTGTGAGGATTAACTTATTGCCTTTCTTTGTCAGGCCTCCTGACATGCGGAAGAAGGTGATCTCGGGCAGGAGATAGAGGTAGGCATTCACGCCATGTTTTTTGGAGAGTTCGTCAAGGTCAAGAGAGATACCGAAGAGCTTCATAAGGAAGTCATACAGGAGGCGCTCCCTGGTGCCGCAGTCTTTCCGGGCTGCCACGGGGAATTTGCCGTTCCTGAGGTATTCTATATATTCGGGTATGTCGAACGTGTTTGAGTAGACGCTTCCCCCGAGATAGCCTATCGAACCGCTCCCGAGGCCTGCGTATTCGTCGTAGTTCACGACATACTCGTCGATCATCGCGCCGCCCCGGGAAAAGCACCACGCAGTGCTGGGGACATAGGCGTCTTTCAGCATTTTCGTGATCGTCATGTACATGTCCCGGCCCCTGTCATAATCGACTTTGCCGAGTTTTTTGCCCATTACCTTTTCTGTGGACGTCGATACCATCAGGGGATAGAACGTAACCTGGTCGACGGCAATCGAGGTCAGAATGTCGAGGTCACGCTCAAGCATTGACATTGTCTGCGTGGGAAAATTAAAGATCATGTCGACGTTCAGGGTGTCGAAATAACCCATCGTTTCCTTGAGCCGTGCGGTTATTTCTTCGCCGCTGCCATATTTGTGAAAGCGCTCCACGGCCTTTAAGATCCCGTCATCGAACGTCTGCACGCCGACAGACAGGCGGTTGATGCCCATATCTTTGAGCTGTGCAAGGTTTGGAGTGGTCAGGTGATTAGGGTTCGTTTCGACAGATATCTCGCGGACCGGGAAAAGATCTTTTGCGAGGGCGAGCGTCTCCGATAATTCATCGATAAGAACGGTCGGGGTACCCCCTCCGACATATATGGCGTTGAAGTTATAACCGAGTTCCCCGTACATGGATATCTCTTTACGCAACGCGCTGAAATAGTCACGGGCCAGTTGCTCCTTGAAGACTACACGATTGAAAGAACAGTACGGGCAAAGTTCCTCGCAGAACGGGATGTGCAGATAGAGCAGCCTGGGGATCGCATCACGCGGCTCAGGCACATCATAGGATTCCCCTGGTGCAAACCGGAGGTAATCGGCATTCTTTTTTCGGGCAACATGGCATATCAGTTTTTCGATCAGCATTTTCCTGTACCAGTTTAAGAGCCAACATCCCCGAAATCAAGCGCAAATTAAATATCTTGACTTGGCGTTTAAAGGTCGTTAAAACTTGGAAGTTTCCGAGGTGTAATATGCAATTCAAATATATACCGGCATTCCTTCTTGTCGGCTTCTGTCTTTTTGTAATAACCGGTTGTGAAAGTCTTAATCTTGGCGAGGGGCCCACAGTAATAATGGGGCCGAAACCGCCGGCTAAAGCAAAACCGCAGGAAGCCGTGGTTGGAAGGCAGCGCCTTACCGCACCGGACGAAGAAGCCCCCTTAGGGCCGACCCCGCCGTCAGCCACTCAGACGGTTGAGGCGGAGAATCTCGGCGGCGCGCCCGCTTCAGGCCAGAAGACATCCCCCGCCGGCGTGAAAACCGCGCCGGAAATGATATTTACGGGAAAGGTGACGAGGCTTGACACGACATCGCGCGAGATTGCCCTGAGAACTTCCGACAAGCACCTCGCCTTTGATCTCATAAACCCTGTCCTCCGGGGATATCAAAACGTAAGCGACATAAAGATCGGGGACACTGTCTCTCTGGGATATATCCCGAATGGAATCGCGATCGTGAAAGGAGAAACATTTCCGGAAGACTTAAAGCCCCAGACGGCGGCGGACAATCTTTCGCCAAATGCGAAGGGTAAAAAGCCGAAGCAGGCGGCGACTAGCCGCAGCGCGCCGGTCCGCGTAAAATACAAGGTCAACAGGCTGTCCTTTGCGGATGTCGATAATAACAAGGACGGCAAGATCTCCCCTGTGGAGCTTGGCGCCGTCCTTCCGTCGATCACGATGGACGCTTTCAAGCGGTATGACCGCAACGGCGACGGCTTCCTTGATGCCAACGAGTATAAGGCGGTAAGAAAATAGGTAATGGGTTCCAGGTTATGGGTATAGGAAAAAGCCATGACCTACGACCCATTACCTATTACCTATCACCCATTACCTATTTTCTTTAAAATATTTTTTAAACGTTTTTTCCAGGACGGTCTTTACGTCCTGCCGGAAGCCCTCGTAGCTTTTCAGGAATTTCTTCCCCTCGGGGGTAATGTTTGAACCCCCGCCGGATACACCGCCGACCTTGCGGTCAAGAAGCGGGAAACCGAGGCGTTTTTCTATTGCCTGGATCATGAGCCATGCTTTGCGGTAGGACATATTGAGATCGAGTGCGGCCTTGTGCAGCGATCCCGTCTCTTCGATCCTTTTCAGAACCTGGTAGGGGCCTTCGCCAAACGCCTTGCCGTCGTTGTCTATCCAAACCTTGTAGCCCACTTTCATGCACAGCTCCTTGTTTTGGGAGGACAATTGATTATAGAGGCCATTTCATGACCGTGTCAATTATTTCATAATAAGAAACTTGACAGCGTTATTCCCATTGGTATACAACAATGTCCGGCTTACGGAACGCAGGCCTTTTAAAACTCAAATCCTCTAATTAATCCTTTCTATTGTAAACATGGCCGTCGCGTACAAACACGCGGCGGCCATGTTTCGTTTTTTTTCATTCTCACCGACCGGTGGATTCCTCTTCGGTCTGTCAGCAACCGGGCTGTCCGGGATGTCCGCAGCAGCTGCGCATCGTTATGATCTTTTTCATATTGTTGCGGAATAAGAGCCATATCTTTTTCCCGAGCGGCATGTCGGCCTTGAGATTGGTGAACAATGCTTTAGCATCGGGCCTGCCATGCGCGCGATGATGTCCCTTCACGATTATTTTACTCCAACAAGAGGCAGGACCTTATCGATATGAAAATAGACAACAAAACGTTTTTCGTTCTGCTGTTCTTCGGGTATTTTGTACGTTTTACGCCATTTGAACTGTTCGATATTCGCCGGATCGCTTTCTTCCCGGATCTTCGTGAGATACAGGCGCTTGCCGACAAACGCGTTCTCCTTGGCCTCGGCGAATATATACGCGGCATGGGGATTCGACTGGAGATTGGCATGCGTCAGCCTGTCTGTCATGATCCATACCGCTGTTTCTTCATCAACAAAATGCGGCCGAGAATAAACTGCCGCATCCACGACGCCCTTTGCATCCGCTGTTGCAAGGACCCCTCTCCCCGGGGTATTTTCAAAATATTCGCTGAGCTTCATAGTTCCCTCCCTTATTTATAGTGTCTGTCCTGGTATTATAACAAACAATCCGCAATTTGTTATACAATAGACGATGTGCACGGGGTCCATGACGGACCGCGGGGAGAACGAAATATTTTTGGTAAAATACGATACATGAGTTATAATGGGTGCGCGTCTAAATTTAACGTAAAACGTTACACAGAAACCTTCAAACCGGTTAAATAAAGAAAACCAAGAGAGGACGCGAAGAACATGGCCCAGGCAAAGAAAATCCCGAGTGTGACAGAAAAAGGGGCGGCTGATGTTGCTAAAAGATTGCGTGCAATGGATGCCAGGGAATCATTCGCAGTTCTGGCAACAAATGAAGATGGCAGGCCTTATACATCGCTTATCTCGTTTGCCGTTACGCCCGACCTCACGAAGGTGATATTCGCAACACCAAGAAATACCCGCAAATTCAAGAACATCGTGGATACAAAAGATGTGGCGGTCCTTGTCGATGACCGGTCGAATAAGAATAAGGGTTTTATCGAAACGCAGGCCATAACGGTACTTGGCACTGCAAAGCCGGTTCGGCGCGGCAGGCCCTGGCTGGAATACGCGGGGATCTTCCTTAAGAAACATCCCGAGCTTGAGGAATTTATCAATGCATCGACAACAGCCCTGGTCGTTATCGATGTGACAAGCTGTATCCATGTCGGCAATTTCCAGACAATTACCGTGATGGATTGGAATACCAAGGAGAATTAAATATGTGGAACTGGAAGCCCTTCTTTGAAGATGACCATATAAGCGCATTCTGCGACCTTGACCAGATAGTCGATACCGAACCCGATGCCGACGGCTTTTACGCCTCTCCCGACTGTTACCGTCCGCTCGCCGAGCGGTTTGGCGTATTCATATCCATCGTCCTGAAAAATAAGGAAGATATAGCCCGGTATCTCGAAGAGCGCAAAAAACGGTCGCTTCCCCTTAAGGGTTATAAATCCTATAAGTATTCTCTTTGTCTCGCCGAGATCGATTCCCGCCAGATGGTCTGCCGTGTCCTCCCCGCCGGGGATTACGATATCAAGGACAACGAGCTGGGCGAAGTGTGCATCATCACGGAAGCCCTGGCGGCGATATTGCCGGGCATCAATGACGAATGGAAACCGATCAAATCAAAAAAATCGCATCCCATGATCCGCAATCTCGCAAAAAGGTTTTTTCCTAAATAGGCGGGCGATAGGTAACCGGTAGTTTTCACCCCTTTCCATAACCTATAACCCATCACCCATTACCCATCTTTTTTGAAATTGACAGGGGCTATTTTGTCAGGTTATATCTACTGGCATGATAGAACGATATACACGCGAAAAAATGGCCCGGGTTTGGACGGACGAGAACAAATATCAGAAATGGCTCGATATAGAGGTCCTCATATGCGAGGCCTATACGAAACTGAATGTCGTTCCCGCCGAGGATATGAAGAATATCAAGGAGAAGGCCCGGTTCGACGTCGCCCGTGTCCTTGAGATAGAAGAAAGGACGCGCCATGACGTCGTTGCTTTCATCGAAAATGTCGCGGAGTATGTCGGCCCTTCGTCAAAGTATATCCATATGGGCGTGACATCGTCGGACATTCTCGACACCGCGTTCTCATGCCTTCTCAATGAGGCGGCCGATATCCTTATCGAGGACGTCGTCGCGCTCATGGAAGTGCTGAAAGAAAAAGCATATGCGACGAAAGATATGCCTGCTATCGGCAGGACGCATGGCATTCATGCCGAGCCTGTGACGTTCGGGCTTAAGATAACCCATTTCTATGATGAGATGCGGCGCAACCTTGAACGCATGAAAGCGGCAAAGGAGCGCATCCGGTGCGGCAAGATATCGGGTGCGGTCGGGACCTACGCTCATGTCCCGCCCTTCGTCGAAGAATATGTCTGTGAAAAACTGGGGCTTAAGGTATGCCCTATATCCTCGCAGATTATACCGCGCGACAATTATGCCGAATTTTTCACGACCCTGGCATTGGTCGGCTCCACTATTGAAAAGATGTCCATGGAAGTAAGGAACCTCCAGCGGACTGAGGTCTCAGAGGCCGAGGAATTTTTCCGGAAGGGCCAGACCGGCTCATCCGCAATGCCTCACAAGAGAAACCCCATCGCATCGGAAAACCTGTGCGGCATGGCGCGCCTTCTTCACGGATATGCCATGACATCCCTGGAGAATATACCCCTCTGGCACGAAAGGGACATAAGCCATTCTTCAGCAGAAAGGGTTATTGCACCCGATGCCACGATCGTCCTCGATTATTCCCTCGAAAGGGTCAAAAATGTCTTCAAGAACCTTATCGTGTATCCGGAAAAGATGCAGAAGAACCTCGACATAACGAAGGGCCTCTATCACTCCGAAGCAATACTCATCGCACTTATCAAGAAAGGCCTTACGAGGCAGGATGCATACAAGGTGACCCAGTCGGTCGCAATGCGCTGCTACGAAGGCGGACTTGATTTTGTGACAGAGTTGAAGAAAGATACCGCTCTCGGGCAATACCTCAGCGAAAAAGAAATAGAAGAAACCTGCACGAACGAACATTACTTCAGACACATCGACACGATCTTTAAACGAGTTTACGAATAACCTTCCATTCGTCATCCCGGCGTCAAGGAGACTGTGTCGCAATACCTCGTCCACCATCCAGAGCTGGTTTTATTGCATTTACGATGCATAACATACCGCCGTCATTCCGGGCTTGGAGGCTGTGTCGCAACCACTCACTCACCACCCAGAGCGGGCATATTATACCTGCCGGCATAAAACCCCGCCGTCATTCCGGACTTGATCCGGAATCCAAGGTTTTGTTTTTATTATTGTTTCTGGTGTTATGGTTTTCAAAAAGGCTTCAAAAGAAAAACCTTGGATCCCGGCTCGGAGGCCGGGATGACGGCAATGCATTATGCATGGAAATGGAATGAATGGCTCCGGACGACGGAATTGGGAATTGCGACACAGCCTCTAAAGGCCGGAATGGGGCTGAGAGGAAAACACCTTACGCCTCACGCCTTACGCCTTACGCCTTACGGTTTCACTTCGCCGCTTTTACGTACTTTATATGCAGGTCGTAGAGGATGCCGTCGATGAGACGGTCTTCTTCCGGGGTCAGGTTTCCCATTGTTTTTTCTTTCAGGATCTCGATTATGGTAATGGTCTGCTGTGCGAGCATCAGGTTGACATTGCTCTCGTTTCTTATGGGGTCGGGCAGTTCGCCGAGCGACACCATGGCGGAGGTGGACAGGGAAAGCAGGAAAGTCGAGAAATTGAGCCCGGGGAAAAAAGCCTCCTCGGTTGCGGTTGTGCCTACTTCATTCTGAACCTGTTTCTTTATATCGTCAAGGTCAGCCATTATTGCCCCCTATAAAAGTGTATCGAGCTTTACCGGCAAAAAGAACAGGCTATCGTCCCTTTTTACCTGGTATAAAATATAATTCCTTTTTAACCCTTCGATCATGTATGTGTCAAATTCCTTATTGTTCTTGATGGGATTATTGTTTATCTTGACGATGACATCGCCTTTTTTCAGACCTGACTTCATGGCAATGCCACCGGGGAATACCTTCACGACGACAACTCCGTTCCTGTCCCTCAAGCGATATTTGAGCTTCGGGTACCCGGATATGTCCGCCACCTTCATTCCGCACAATACCTGGTCTACCGGCTGGGGCGTGTAATCACTGATCTCGGCCACCTCGATGTTCACGATATATTTCTTACTGTTGCGGACAAGGCGGAGCTGGAACGTGTCCTTCAAAGTCGCAGAACGGATGGCGCTTTGAATCTTTAATGATTCACGGATCGGCTTCTTGTTGACCTCGGTGATCCGGTCCCCGACGGTGAACCCGTATTTCTCGGCCGGGCTTCCCGGGATGATCCTGTTGACGAGGAGATAATTTTTCTTTTCCTCCTTCTGCCGCTCGATGAAAAGGCCGAGGATGGGACGCGTCATCTTGCTTTCGACAAATTCCGACAGGATCGTCATGACGTCTTCCATGGGTATGGCAAAGCCTATCCCTTTGCCTTCGCCGTAAATTGCCGTTACAATACCCATTGGCAAGCCATTGAGATCTAGAAGCACACCGCCTGAGTTGCCTGGATTTATGGCGGCATCTGTTTGAATGAGGTTCGCATAGATCTTGTTATCGATCCTCAGGTTCCTGCCGAGGGCGCTCACCACGCCCAGCGAAACCGAACTTGAAAGCCCATACGGGTTTCCAATCACAATCGCCCTTTCACCGACACGGATCTTCCGGGGATTTATCGTAAGATGCGGAAAGTCCACCCTGTCCGAAATCATCTTGAGGAGCGCGATATCATATTCGGGATCGCTGCCGAGAACATATGCTTCGTATTCCTTGCCGTTGATGAACTTTACCCTGATATTGATGGCACGCGCGATAAGGTGCTCGTTCGTTACGATGATCCCCTTCGAATCTAGAACGACCCCCGAACCGATATTCTCCACCAGTTCTTCGACCTCATCTTCGGATGAAAAATATTTTTTGAAGAGGGACGGCGATGATTTTTTCTCGTCAGGATCGGTTTTCAATACCTCTTCGGTCTTGATGTTGACGATCGCCTTGCTCGCCATCTCGACGACATCCGCTACCCGGTCATCAAGCTGACGGCTGGATTGCGCATATATTTGCTGTGACATACATAGAAAGATGCTGATAAAAAAAAGTGACACCAACGGCAAAGGGGCAATCCTCGCCATTCGCTTATGTGAAAACAATGGCCGAAAAGGATTTATCATAGGGGATATTCCGGCAAAAGTGCGGATACCGGATAATATTTTGCTGCTCTTTTTCTCAGATCATCCTTCCCCGGTTTTCCGACGTTTCTTTATGAGTTTTTTCACCGAATCCAGAATGATGTTTGCGATCTCATCTTTGCTGAGCCGGGGCACCTGTTTTGTAGCGCCCGACCGGTCGATGATCGTCACCTCATTTTGCTCGGACCCGAAGCCGATGCCCGGCTCGGCAACATTGTTTGCAACTATCAGGTCAAGTTCTTTTCTTTTCAATTTATCGACAGCATGTTCGACAATATTCTCTGTCTCTGCCGCAAAGCCCACGACGATCCGGTTGCCTTTTACCCGGCAAAGCTCACCAATGATATCGGGGTTCTTTACAAGCTCGAGCAGGAAGTGGTTAACATCGCCTTTTTTCTTGATCTTCTGGCAATTTTCGGTTGCACATTTAAAATCGGCGACAGCTGCCGCCTTGATCACGACACTGCATTCCTTGTAATGCGCCATCACCGCATCCCGCATTTCGACGGCCGTTACAACGGGGACCATCATAATATCACCGCGCGGAACGGGTATTGACGTGGGCCCGGTAACCAGCAGAACCTCGGCTCCGCGCCGCCGCGCCATCTTGGCGACGGCATAACCCATCTTTCCTGAGGACCTGTTCGTTATGCACCGCACAGGATCGATGTATTCCGTCGTAGGTCCCGCGGTCACCATGATCCGCTCTCCCTTGAGGTCTTTTACCGTAAAGATATCCTCAATCCGCTCGACGATCTCCTCGAGACCGGGAAGTCGGCCTTTGCCTTCGGTTCCGCAGGCGAGGTCCCCGCTGGCAGGCTCCATCAGCTCATAACCCGCTTCGCTGAGCTTGACCAGATTTGCCTGGACCATTTTACTCGACCACATCTTGGTATTCATCGAGGGCACGAAAAAGACAGGCACGGTAGTTGCCATTACCATCGTGGTCAGGAAATCATCGGCAATGCCGTTTGCAATCTTACCGATGATATTCGCCGTCGCCGGGGTAATGACCAGGAGATCGGCAATGTCGGACAGGGCAATGTGCCCTATCTTTGACCCCCTGAAGAGCTCGAACATCTCGTGAATGACCG